>JARGOW010000278.1:0-3322 GCA_029212955.1 Planctomycetota bacterium
ATCGGATGCGGTCATGGGTGAATCTGGGATCAACTTTCGGTGGTATCGCCTGCGGCTTTCCAATCGGCCAGGAACGTCTGAGCGCGTCCATATCGGTCGCCGCGACGGGATCGAATCGACTTGCGAATCACCCGTTCGAGGTCGGCCCCCACCCGGATGCCCGCGGCCCGGGATTCCAGGGGCGGCGGATTGTCCTCCATCTTGGATTGAAAGACTTCAATGTAGCCCTTGCCCGCCCAGGGCAAGGAACCGCTCAAAGCTTCGTAGGCTAGGGTTCCCACCGCGTATAGGTCGGCGTCCGCGTCCGGAGCTTCGCCGCTGAACTGCTCCAGCGGCGAATAGTATGGGGTGCCGATCAACGAAGTGCGCGCTCCCATATGCTGAGCACGCCAAAGCCCCGGCGTCACGCCGCCTTCGATGGTCACCACCTTTCCACCCCCAACGAACACATTGGAGGGTTTGAGATCCCCGTGGGCCATGCTTTCGTCGTGCAAACCGGCCAGGCCTTCGAGCAAGCGAGTCACCATTTCCACCACCTCTTCGCGGGGTAGGCGTTCCTCCTCGCTCAAGCGCTGACGAAGGGAGTTCACCTCGGGAAGCGCGCAAAACCGGAGCACATCGCCCCCATCGCTGACCTCGATCGAGCTGGTGGCCACAGCCACGCCCGCACTCGCCGCGTTGTAGGCCTTGAGGCGCTCGGCAAAGAATGTCGCCTGGCCAGGTCCTTCGAACAGACCGGAAGTGAACAGTTCCAGGGCCAAGTCCTTCCCCGATTCCTGGTCATGGACCCGGAAACGCGCAGAAAGGGGGCCGTGGGCCATGGTTTCGTCCAGGCGATAGCGGCCCATAAGAACCTTGCCCACCTGCAAATCGAACAGGTGAAAACCTGAGTTAGTCATGGCCTAGTACCCCGCCGATTGGGAGATGAGTTCGCGCCAGGCGCCGGTGTTGCGTATTTCCGAAAGGGCTTCCGCCACTTCCTCCAGTTCGCTTTGGCGCGTGTAGAAATGCGGGCTGACGCGCAGGCCGGCCCCCGGGCGGTGGTCGATCAAGATACCCCGAGCTTCCAAGGCGCGCACGAAAGCCGGTCCGTTTTCGTCCTCACCCAAGGCCACGGTCAAGGTACCCCCGCGCTGTTCGGCTTCGCGCGGTCCATGGATTTTGAAACCGCGTTCCTGCAGGTTTTCCGAAAGCGTGTCGTTGAGCTGGATGGACCAATCACGGATGGGCTGCACGCCCACTTCGAGAATGGTCTCGTACCCTTCGAGGGCCGCAAACAGGCACGGTACCGCCGGTGAACCGTGCAGCCATCCCATGGGACCCTGGGCGTAACGTTGGGGACCTTCTTCGAATGCGAAGGGGTCCGCGTGGGCCGCCCAACCGGTGATTTGGGGGTGCAGTTGCTCCATCAAGTCCGGTCGAATGTACAGGTAGCCCGCTCCGGGGCCCGCGCAGAGCCACTTGACCGATCCTCCGCAAACCATGTCCACGCCCAATTTCTGCACGTCCAAGGGAACCGTGCCTAGGGCTTGATAGGTATCGAGCATGACAAGTGCCCCGACTTCCTTGGCCTTGGCGCAAATCGCTTTCACGTCCTGCAGGTAGGAGTTGCGGAAGCAAACCATGCTGATGGGCACGATCAATGTGCTCTCATCGATGGCGTCGAGCAATTTCTGGGTGGGAACGATGCCCTCATCTTCACTCTCAACGACCACGACGCGCGCACCTTGCTTGCGATAGCCTTCCCACACGTACATGTTCGAAGGGAAATTCTGATCGGTGTAGACCACCTTGTTGCGCGAACCGGAAAAGTCCAATGCACTGGCGACCATGGCCTGAATGATCGCCACGTTCTGGTGCATGACCACCGAATTCTCGGGAGCGTTCATGATCTTGCCCAGCACGTTGCCCACATCCACGGGCGCAGTCCACCAGCCTTCGGTCCAGGAACGCACACCGCGCGTGGCCCACTGTTCGGCGTAATCCGCCAACCGCTTGGCCACGCCTGCGGGCATGGCGCCCAAGCTGTGGTTGACCAAATAGGTGGTGTCTTGGAGGATCGGGAAGCGCGAGCGCCAGGGCTCGGGGTCGTGAACTTGACTCATGGACTTTCGGGGGTCTGGGGAGGGCCCCATTGTGCCAGGGTCCAGGGGTGCTGTCAGGCGCAATTCGTGGCGAAAGAAAACACCCCGGATGGGCCACGAAAGAGGGCCAACCGGGGTGGTTTTGGATGGGTTGTTATCGGACGAATTACGTTAGGACAGGCCCACCGTGCCGAAGCGATTGCGCAAGTCTTCTGGAAGCTGGACTCCAAACCCCTCGAGGCGCGTGTATTCCAATCCGCAGGCCTTACGTAGGGGTTCCAACTCCTCCAGGAAGGCGCGCACGATTTGCGCCGTCGGAATGGTTCGAATGCCGAGGGCCACGGCGCGGGCATCACCGCGTGCGCCAGGGCGGCCCAGGGACAGCAAACTCAGGGATAGCCAGCGATCCCAATAGGTTTGGGCTTGGCGTTTGTTGGACGGATCGTTGGCGAAGGCGATGAAGCGCTTCTCTTCGGATTCGGCTGCGGTGCTGGGAGCTCTTGCCACGGTCATGGCCAATGCGCCGAATTCCTTGCACACGCATCCTTCGTAGCTCACGGCGGAGGCGTGGGCTGCGCGCCGGACCAGGGCCAAACCGGCCGCCAATTCCTGGCGGGACTCGGGGTAGGGAATGCGCTCCATGCGGGGCCGGATCGCATCCATCAACTCCACACCGCCCATGGCGTCGAACAGGCGTTCAACCTCAACGGACACATGGAAGGCATGGTCCAAGCTCTCCAAGAATCCCCGCTTGGTTTCCAGGTCCGAAAGGTACTTGAGACCATGGCCCATGGCGTTGACCACCATGCGCTGCCGATAGGCATAACGCTCCAGAATCTTCAGCAGCAGGGTCTTAACCTCGTCGTCCAGCCGATCGATTTCTGATTGGTGTGCCATGGGAAGCCTATTAATATGTGAACGGGACCGGGCCCCAAACTGGGGCGCCCCAATTGTCCACCCGAGGTGGGCCTTTTGTCGAGGGGAATTCCGCTCAACTCGTCGTCGGGGATTTGTAAGCGGGTCACAGGGCGGCCCCCGAGCACGTGCTCCTCCAAAATCTCGGACACGTCCTCGGGTTTCACGCCCCCATACCAAACGTTGTCGGGGTACACGGTGACCACGGGACCCTTCGAGCATTGATCCAGGCAACCGGACTTGTTGGCGCGCACGATGCGCTTCAAACCGGCCCCCACGAGTTGCTTCTTGAAGGCCATGAGAACCTCCTCGGATCCGCAGTT
>JARGOW010000278.1:3335-5679 GCA_029212955.1 Planctomycetota bacterium
GGCGCGCTGGTGGGTACAGATCAATATGTGCTTGTGAAACTTAGCCATGGTTCTTCGCTCCGTCGCGGTGTTGGGTGATCAAGTGTTTGGCGAGGATGAGTTTTTGGACCTCACTGGTTCCCTCATAGATTCGAAGGGCGCGCACTTCCCGGAAAAGTCGTTCCACGATTTGCCCGCGCTTGACGCCCAAGCCGCCCAGGTGCTGCACCGCCCGATCACAAATCCATGAAGCGCTCTCCGTGGCAAACCACTTGGCCCGAGCCACTTCGCTGGCCGCATCGAGGCCCTGGTCGAGCAATTCAGCAGCTTCGCCCACCAATAGTTCGCCGGCCCGAAGTCGGATGTCCATCTCCGCCAGATCGAAGCGCAACCCTTGGAAGGCGGAAAGCGGCCGTCCAAATTGCATGCGTTGATCCAAGTGTGTCAGGGATTCATGCAGGGCCCGCCGGGAAAAACCCAAGGCTGCCGCTGCCACCGAGGTCCGGTGGCGACCGAGAACGGCCAGGGCCAGATCCAAGCCTTGACCCAGTTCACCCAACAGGTATTCGCCCGGTACGCGCACTTGATCGAAGTGCACCTCACCGATCGGATGGGGAGCCATAACCTCGAAGCGCTTCACGGTCAGTCCCGCGGAATCCGCGGGAACGTGGAACATGCTGAGCCCACCGCGTTCCCCGATCTCTCCGCCCGTGCGCACCAACACTGTATAGAAGTCCGCTATGCCCGCGTTGGTAATGAATGTCTTGCTGCCATTCAAAACCCAATCCCCGCCATCGGGTTTGCCCTCCGTGGAAACCGCGTTCAAATCTGACCCCGCCCCTTCTTCCGTCAATGCAAACGCTGAGATTTCCTCCCCGGCCATGACGGCCGCAAGCAACGGCTGCACCCAATCCCCCTTGCCTCCCAGGGAGATCGCATAGGAACCCAACCCCTGTTCAACGAACATCAGGTCAAGCATGCCCGACGCGAACGCGAGCTGTTGGCGAACTTCGCAAAGGGAACGTACCGACACCTGAGCTTCGTCCACTCCTGCGCGCTTGGCCCCGCCCCACCGGGCGGGAACCGTATGGGCCAAAAGGCCATGCTCGGCCAGCAAACCCAGGGCCGCCCGGGCCTCCGCATCCTCGCCTTCGACCGCTTCTACGCGCTCTGCGGCCTGTTTTGCAAAGTCAGCAAGGTTTTGCATGAAAGACTCCTAGAGCCGGGCCGAGACACCGGCGGTGAAGTTCTTAGGACGTTTTTCGCTGAACGCGTTGAACGCTTCTTTGTAGTCGGGATGCTTCATGCATTCGGCTTGCACCCACCCCTCGGCCTGCATGGCTTCGGTCAGGGACATGGAGGCCTCATCATTGAGCATGCGCTTGGTGACCGCCAATCCCATGCTGGGCCCCTTGGCCAGCTTCATGGCCCAATCCATACCCTCTTGTTCGAGCGCATCGTTGGCGACGACTCGGTTGTACAGTCCGATTTCGTAGGCGCGCTGGGGCGACACAAATTCACCGGTCATCAGAAGTTCGGTGGCGTGGCCCAATCCCACGATGCGCGGCAGCAACCACCCAGCGCCCATGTCCGCACCGCACAATCCGACCTGCGTAAAGATGAATCCAATCTTGGCCGCGTCGCAGGCGATGCGAATATCGGCGGCGATGGCCATGACCGCGCCCGCACCGCAGGTGGTTCCGTTCAAGGCCGCCACGATGGGCTTCTCCATGCGACGCATGTTCTCGATCAGATCGCAGGTCATGCGGGTGAAGGCGTACAGGGCAGAGTCCGGCACATCGAACAACTTGCCGATGATGTCCTTCACATCCCCGCCCGAGCAAAAGGCCCTTCCCGTTCCGGTCAAGAGCACGGAGCGAACAGCGTCGTTGGCTCCGATGGTCACGAACGCGTCGCGCAACTCCGCGTAGGAGTCAAAGGTCAATGCGTTGAGCCGCTCGGGCCGGTTCAAGCGAATGATGGCCACGCCATCCCGCTCTTCGTAGTCAAAGTGTTGGGGATTCATAGTCCCCGAGAGAATCGCACATTCGGGTCCCGTACGCCACAGGGGCCCGGGATTCCCGGGGAGGCGGCTCCCTACTCCGCCAGGGCGGCGCGGGCTTCGATCTCCACCATGGCGCCCTTTTCCAGCAGGGCGGCCACCTCGACCAGGGCCATGGCCGGGTAATGGCGGCCGACGATCGCCCGCCAGGTTTGGCCGATGCTGGCCAGGTCGGCCTCGTAGGCGTCTTTGTCGGTCACATAGACCGTCATCGAAACGATGTTGCTGGCTTCGCCCCCGGCCGCTTGGATCACCGCGATCACGTTGCCCAGGGCCTTTTCGAATTGGGTCCCGAAATCCCCA
>JARGOW010000279.1 GCA_029212955.1 Planctomycetota bacterium
CCACGACCATTCGGGATTCAAACCAACCGGTCCAGAAAAGCACCGAGGCGTTGCTTTGCCGTGCATTCCATTGCAAGCATCCGCGCCCTGACACAAAAAAAGAGGGCCGGCGAATGCCGGCCCCCGTATGAATGGAAAGCAGCGCAGCTTAGAAAATCACAGCGAGTCCATTGGAGAAATTGGATTCACCATTGTCCTCCCGATGCCATAGCTGGAAGTTCCAAATGCTTCCGGCCACAATCGTTGGGTTGCCGGCGATGGGGACGGTACTCGGAACGTCGTAACCCGTGCCCCCCGTAGACGTGGCGGTTCCCGCCAGGTTCTGGAGCATGCCCGAAGCATCGAACAGTCCCACCGAGTTGTGCACGCCACCGGACACGTTGTAGCGACCCAGGGAGCCTGCCAGGCAGAGGTGGCCCTGGCTGATGGCGATGCCGGGCACGTTGCGTCCCGTGCTCACCAGGAAGTAGCCCAATTGGTTGGGCGGGCCGTTGGCCAGTTCCAGGTGCACTCCGCTGCCGACTCCGGATCCCGTGGAGCCGGTGAGCAGGGTCGGCACGCCCGTGGAATTGTTGTCGGCGGGGTCGCAGAAAGCGATACCCGTGGCCGTATCGTCCACGAGTTCGAGCTTGAGAACGCCTTGGCCGATGAAGCTTCCGAAATCGTTGCTCAGATCGGCGATGAGGTAAATGTCCCCCGAGGAAGTCCAGTCGGACATGCCCTTGATCGCGCCCACGTTGGCGTTGTCATCGAACATGCCGTTGCCATCCACATCGACCGGGTCCCCGGCGCGCATGATGATGTCGGCACCGTTGCGGACCAGAGCCCAGATGCTGGATCCTCCCTGGGTTGCGCCGTACACGAGGGAATCTCCACTCGAGTTGCCACGCGCGAAGACAAAGGTCTCCCCGAAGGCCGATCCACCAAACCAGGATTCGGAGGAGCCGGGAATGATCGGCTGGGAGCTCTGTGCGATGACCGTGCCATTGCGAACCACCCAGTTGCGGTAAGCGTTGGGGTCGTTCCTGCCCCATGCGTACCAGTCCCCGTCGGGGGTCATGTGGACTCCATCCACACGGTTCACCGGTTCGGTGAACCCCGCACCGGAAATCATGACCCCCTCTTCGAGAACGACCGAGCCGTCATAGAGCACGGCGTCGATACTGTTGACCAGGTCGCCGAGCACCACGTTACTCAAGGTGTGCATGCCGTCGTCGGTGACCTCAAATCCGTTGGGGCCGAATCCCACGGACTGAACGGAGAGGCTGCCGGATTGTCCAGGCGGAATCGTGACACCGCTTTGGGTCAAGAGGGTGCCGTCGAAGTGTTGGGCTTCATCGGAGGAAGTGGTGGTGCCCAAAAGTTCGGACCGGAATCCATCGCGGCCATCGGCGGTGAGGCGGGGATCCAGGAAAAAGCCCCAGCTCCCACCCACGCTCGGGGTGTTCCCCGAAGCGACCAGCAGGTGCCCGGCGTCATTCACATCCGTCCACCCCGAGAACCAGGATTGAGTGGCATCCCAGGGCAGCGGCGTAAAGCTCTGAAAGAACAACAGGTTTCCATCGACCAGGGTCATGTCGTTGGAACTGTTGGAGTTCGTATTCTCGCAGGTCAGCACCCAATGATTGCCCGAGGGAGAAGCACGCACCTCGTAAAAGCCATCGAACCGGTTGCCCATGGTTCCGGGCACCAGGGAGGTCGGGGAGGAAGCGATTTCGGTGAAGATCACCGTCGGGGCGGGGGCTTGGACCGGGGCGGCGAAAGCGGAAAGAGCGAACAGGGTTGTGAGAGCCATGGAAACCGGTGGCGGAGTGTGAGGCAGGAAGCGAAGCTCAGACTCTATCACTGGCGGGGGGCGCCAGCGAACCCATCATCGCTAAGAGCGCCAGAGCCAGGGTTTGTCTCAAATTGCTCCCGGCTACCGGGCCTTCCAGTGCAAGACCTTGGCATCGCGGCCATCGCGATAGGTCAGCTTGGCTTCCACGCCAACCATTTCATGGGTGTAGGTCAGGCCGCGGAACCCATCCCCGTCCAAGCTCCACCGTGAGGTTTCGTGCCAGGTGTTGCGCCAATTCTTTTCTCCATTCTTGTAGCGCAAGGTGTAGTCCACGTGCAGTACTTCGTCGAGCTGTTGCATGGGGCCTACGATTCGAAACAGGAACTCATCGCGGGCGTGGGGGTCTTGCCCGGGGTTCTCCCACGTGCGCGCGACTTGGACGGTGAGTGCCTTGGACGGCTGGCTCTGGAGTGGAACCGCAGGGACGACAAGTTTTCGATCGGTGCTGTCACGATAGTAAATGGTGGCGTAGGTTTCTTCGCTCTTCGCAACCGCTTGCATGAATTCGAAATCGGGCCAGCTACGGTTTACCTTCCAGCCGGTTCCAACCTGCATGTAGTCGCCATCGGATTGGTCATTCCAAGCGGAACCAAGGGCGCGGTGGGCCGTCAGCCAATAGGGTTTTTCACGACTCCAACCCCAGAAGTATTCCTTCCCCGTGTATTGGGGTTGTTGCTTGGCGTCCGGATGGAACACAGCGGAAAGAACTTGTGTACGACCGTTGTCGTATTTGAGTTCGGCCGTCACCTCCAATGTTTGATTCGATACATGGTGCGTCGTGAATTTCCCTCCTCCTAACGAGTGTGCCTTGTGTTGCTTGGTGATGGGGGCGCCACCGCCATCTACGATCGTGAATCCCACAGAACGCAGTGGAGCCATGTCTCCATAGGGCCCTCGAATCAATATGAGCGAGCCGACCCTCGCAAGCTCCAGCTCGCGAGGACGAGTCTGTTGGCACGTCACATCGATTTGGCGTTGTTCGACCGAGCCATCCTTGCGCACGATCCGGATGACCAACCTGCCCGGAGCATCGAACCAGGAGAAGGCCCGTCCGGAAGGTTTGATGCGGGTCGCCATGCTCCACGGATTGCCTTCGTGGCGCAGGAGCAAGTGGTCGATTTTGGCGATTTCCTCGTCGGAAGCGTCGAGCCAGAAGGTGATACGGAAGGGATAGGACAACCCGGTTCCCACGTAGGTTTCCTGCATGCGAACCTGTACGCGATCCCTGGGGGGACCGAGCCAATCACCGACGGGCTTTGTCGTGGGGGCCTTTGCCGTTTCCATCCAGCCGCTGGCAAAATATAGGCGAGCGGTGATTTCCCCCGGTAGACTCGTGGTGCGCCGAATGGTGGCCCGGGGTTCGAGTGTCCCCTCGTCCCGGCTGTAAACGGATTGCCACGGGCGTGGCTCCAAGAGCGCGGCCTCCCTCTGGTCCCGGGTATAGGCAGGCAGAAACTGGAACAGCGCATCGTATTGCCAGGCGACCTTGTCGACGGCTTCGTGCCAATGGCTTCCACCAATCCGGGCCGTCCAAACCAAGTCGTCGCCCCACTTTTGATAGGTCTGAGTCTCGAGGAAAGCTCCGTCCACAATAGGTTTGTCGCTGGTGAAGGAGTCCTTGAGTTCTATCGCTCCAGCCGAGCTTTGGACTTGGGTCGTCACTTCACAACTGGAATCCATGTTTCGGATCCCCGCTAGCCAGTCGCCGTTGTCGGCACGGACTCCGGAGGCCACCATGTGATTGCCATCCAGATCGTGGAAGAAGAATTTGACGCCCTGAACTTTGGCCGTAGCTTCCCAATCCCCGGTGAGGCGCAGGTCGTATCGCCATTCGGGTCGGTTCTGCGAATCACGGCCCAGATAGATGGAGTCCTGGTCCACCTCGACACGGATGGGGGATTCGTAGGCGGTTCCCCCGTCGGGGAGTTCGATCCATTCATCAAGGACGAGATCGGGCCGGTTCTCCATTTCAAGGAACACGACCGTGGCACGGACACGAAAGTCCCGGTCGGCGCTTCCCGACACAAAGTATGTGCGCAGGGAGGTTTCGCTGCGGAAATGGTCCTGGGTGCCGTCCAACTGCCAAAGCACGTGCTTGACACCGTTTCGGATGCGCCCCGGAATTCGCGTGGAAAGGCTGAAAGCGCTTTGGCTTCCATCGCCCACGGGCTTGACATCCTTCCGCAGCCAAATGCTGTCGTCGGCGGGATCGGTGAACGCTGTTTTTTCAGATCGGCGAACCGTCTGGGTTCCGTCTGCGAAGGTGATGCGGACTTCGACCGGAAGGCATTCGGTGGCATAGAGCGTGTAGTAACTGATCTCCACGCGGCCCGCGCCGGGGCTGATGTCCTCCGGCTCTCCATCACCGAATTGTATGGTCAAGCGCTGGATGTCCCGGATGTCCTGGACCGGACCAAGAACCTGGATCTCCCGCAGCCAACGGTGTGCTTTCCTGTTGAGCGTAGCGTCCCATTCTTCTCCGTAGTAGAAATCCGTGTCCTGCAGGGAAATGGGCCGGTCCTCGGCCGGTAGGGGTTGGAACGCCGTGGTCGTCTTGTATTCCCTGGACGACCCATCCTTGAAGGTCACGGTGGCTCCGATTTCGTGGTTCTCTCCTCCGACGGAAGACAACACACGGAAGCCGCGCTCCGCGCGCTTGGAGGTCAGTTTCTTGATAGACCCGCTCCAGGTGGGCACGGCCCAGGTGACCTCCTTCACCAGATCCAAGGCCGCTTGGGACGTCTTTAGATTCGCCGCAAAGCGATACTTTGTCTTGTTGAAGTTTCGATCGAACCCCGCAGACTCCCCGCGGATGGAAAGGCCGACCGTGTCTTTGATGCCCTCGCCCACATCCGGGGTGGCTTCCACATCGGCAATCTCGTCCACCATGGCCAGGGCCAGGAACAGGAAGCTCTCGCTTTCCTCGGAGGGATCGATGCTGTCGATCACATCGTAAGCGACCCAGAAATGTCCGCCCTTTCCCCAGTTCTTGCCCCAGCTATTGCGAATCAGAAAGCGCTCCGTCGCGTCGTCATATCCCACGATCACCATGGCGTGCATGGAGTGGCGACGTTTTGGATCCCGGCGTTGCATGCCTTCGTCGTGCATTTCCTTGGTGTACACGTCGAAGTTGGCAGAAAAGATGACGGGTGTCAGCCGTGCGCCAATAACCACAGGCAGGTTCTCGCGCAGGGCCAATCGGATTTGCTCCTGGTCCTTGAGCAGATAGGCGTCCTTGTTCTTAAAGCGTTGGGCTTCCTCGAAGGCGAAGTCCGATGGCTGGGTCAGGTAATCCTTGGGAAGGTAAGGCGTGGTTTTCAGGGTGGCCGCGCCTTTCTCCACCAGTAGCAAAGCTGCCTTGATCAGGTTCGATCCATCGTCCTTCCCCCCGTTCAATTGGGGGTATATGAAGGAAGGCGAGAACATGGTCTGCGGCACATTTGGCTTCCAGCCCTGGTCGTAGGCCTCCGCGCAACTCTTCGCAGCCGAGATGGCCCAGGCTGTGCAGTCGTTCACGCCCGTGACCTCTTCCGCGGCGGGGGCGGCGGAAATGTCCGCACTCGAAGCAAAATCTGACCCTGTGGGATGGGTTGCACCCGTTTGGGCCCAAACGGCCCCAGGCAGGTAGAAAGCGGCGATTAGAAGCAAGCAGAGCCGGGTGGGCGCATACGGGGAAAGCATGCGAACCAGAATAACTCCTGGGCGTTCGGATTCCAGGGACAAGGCCAACCGCGGCGGTCGACAGGTTACAGATTGGGGAAGATCGCCTTCCCCTGCCTCACGCTTTGCCGGGTTCTGGATCCTCCGAAAAATCCGACCACCGAAGTCCGTCGATG
>JARGOW010000280.1 GCA_029212955.1 Planctomycetota bacterium
GTCCCGGAGCTACGAGCCGATCCGCACCTCGAGATGCACACCAAGGGCGGGTGAGCCAGCGGATTCCAACCCGCCAGCAGGGTTTCAGCCCGCGCGACGAAGCGAACCAGGGGTCGAATCGGCGGAAGACTCAAGCCGCCGCATGGCCCCATACGGCCTGGTGCTGTTCCGGCGCATGCGCGCATTTGCACATGGAGAGCCTCCACTGGGTGACCCCATGCACCCAATGGGTTGCGGGTCCACCCCCGGCCTAAGACACAAAAAAGCCGCCCCCAAAAAGGAGGCGGCCTTGTTCATCCGGGCTGCGCACTAGGCGCAGCCCGGAGTCTCCATACGATCCACTACGGGAAGGTGACGCTCAGGGCGCTGGAGAAGTTGGAGTTACCCGAACCAGACAGGGTGTCGCGGTACCAGCACTGGAAGTGGTAGGTGTCGCCAGACATGATGGTGGTGAGGGGAGTACCAGCAACTTCGACCTCGGAGGGCACGTCGAAGCCGTAGCCCGTCACGCCGCCGGTGCCGACGAGGTTCTCAAGGTTGCCAGCAGCGTCGAAGAGGCTAAGCGAGAAGCGCGTAGTACCTGCAACGTTGTAGCGACCGAAGGAAGCGGTAGCGGTGCCGACGAGGCAGAAGTTACCGTCGCTGATCGGGATACCCGGGGTGGCTTCGTTGCCGACCAGGTAGTAGCCCAGCATACGGGTGCCGTCGCCAAGGGGAAGGGGACCGCCGGAGACGTCCAGGTGAAGGTCGGAACCCACGCCCGAACCAGCAGCGCCCGTCATGACAGCGGGAGCACCGGTGGAGTTGTTGTTGGCCGGGTTGCAGAAGTCGGTGATGACCATGCCGCCGGTGGTGCCACAGTCGGTGGGCACGCAGTTGTTGGTCTGGTCAGCGGACAGCATCGCGTAGAATGCAGCGTTGGGACCAACCATGTTGCCGCCGTCGGCGTTACAGCCAACAGTGTTGTTGTAGCCGCCGAACCAGTAGCAGCCGGGAAGTTGAGCGGTCGCAGCGCGATCGCCAACCCAGTTGAAGTCCTGGTTGTCGAGACCGGAAGAGTTCTCACCTGCGACGGTGGGGACACAGCACTCGGCGGGGCCGTAGTACGTTCCTCCACCACCACCGGTGGCTGCGGTTGCGCAACCAACGACGCCAGCACCCGAGGAAGCAGCGACTTCACCGGTGGCCTGAACGGTCCACATGCGGTCGCCAGCCATAAGGGGGCCGATGCCTTCGCCGACGCCGAGACCGACGTATCCGCCAGCTCCGCCCGGGTCAAACTCCATGCCGATACCGAAGGAGTCGAAGTCCAGGTCAGCATCAAAGACGCCGTCGCCGTCGCCGAGAATACAGATCTCGCCGCCGCCGGACAGGTCGAAGTCGATCAGCCAGCAGGTGGCGTAACCGAGGGCGATGTTAGCAGCCGTTGCGCCGGGAAGGCCGGTGCCGGTGAACTGACCCGAGCAGGTCGCGTTCAGGACGTCAGCCGGGTCGGTGCAGGGGTTGTAGGAACCGTAGATGCTGACGGCAACTTCAGCTGCGGAAGCAGTGTTGTTGGTGATGCAGTATCCGATGGAGACCGTGTTCACGTTGTAGTTGCTACGGTTTGCGGTGCCAGCGGAACCCGTGGAGGGGATACGACCAGCATCAACGAAGTCGAAGGAGGCGGTTTGCTCGCCAATACGACCCGTGGTGTAGAAGTCTGCGTTAGCAGTGTTGTTGTAGATCACGTCCGTGGTGCCGAGAACGGCAGCGATAAGGGAAGAACGAAGCATTAACCAGTCTCCTGGAAGAGGTTTAGAAGGTAAGGGAGAGAACCGACAAAGGTTGACTTGACCCCGGGGTTTGTCACAAGTTCGGCAGGACTGTGATCCGGCAGGACTTATTGGAACCCGAAGGAGCTCCTATGACGGTAAGTGCAGGGGGTGTGTTCCCCACGCCGATGAATAGTACCCCAAATATTTCTAAGAAAGCACTAACCTGGGTGGCCACACCTGCCGACGAACCTCCGCGTCTCACTTTGGAACCAAAAAACCGCATTCCTGTGCCCCAGTGGCCATATTCCTGATTCAAGAAAGGGAATCGATGGATGTTTCAAACTGATTCCGGGACGCCCGCCGCCACGCTTCCTCGTATGCCTCGGGCACCGGATCGGAGATGAGAGCTCCCCTCTCTATAAAGGGGTATAGGTCGAAGTAGCTCTGCACCTGGGTGCCCTGAACCCTGCGCATGATGTGGTGGGGCGTAATTTCGGCCGGATTGTCCAATCCAGCGGCCCCCACAAGCTCCAAAAGGCTTTGGATGGTCTCCTTGTGGTAGGCCTGGACCCTGGGGGCCTTGTCATCCACATCCAACCCTTGCATGAGGGATTTCTTCTGGGTCGCCACCCCGGCCGGGCAGTCGTTGGCGTTGCAGCGCCGGGCTTGGATGCATCCCAAGGCCATCATCATGGCCCTGGCGGAGTAGCAAAGGTCCGCACCCAGTGCCAGCTTGGTGGCCAGGTCGAAGCCCGTGATGACCTTGCCGCTGGCGATGATCTTGACCTTTTCGCGCAGGGCAAAGCCAACCAGACAGTTGTGTACGAAGACCAGGCCCTCGTTGAGCGGCATTCCTACCGAGTTAGAGAATTCGAGGGGCGCGGCTCCGGTACCTCCTTCTCCCCCATCCACAACGATGAAGTCCGGATGGCGACCGGAGGCCCGCATGGCCATGCATAGGGCCATGAATTCTTCGGGCCGGCCCACGCACAGTTTGAATCCGATGGGCTTGCCCCCGGAAAGCTTGCGCAGGTCTTCGATCCACTGGAGAAGTTCCGCGGGCGTATCGAAAGCGTTGTGTGTGGGCGGGGAGAGCACGTCCTGGCCCATGGGGACCCCGCGGATTCCGGCGATCTCCTCGGTGACCTTGGATGCGGGAAGAATGCCCCCGTGGCCGGGTTTGGCCCCCTGGGACAGTTTGATTTCGATCATTTTGATCGAGGGATGCTTGGAGGCCTGCTGGAATTTCTCAGGGTCGAAATGACCGTCTGCGGTGCGGCAACCGAAGTAGCCAGTTCCCAGTTGCCAAATCACGTCGCCCCCAGGTTCCAAGTGGAACGGGGACGCGCCACCCTCGCCGGTGTTGTGGGCGAATCCCCCATCCCGCGCGCCCCGGTTGAGCGCTTCCACGGCATTGGCGGAAAGGCTGCCATAGCTCATGGCTGCGATATTCAGCAACGAAGATGAATAGGGCTGCTTGCAGGTGTCGCCTCCAATCAACACCCGCGGCACCTCGTGGGAAGCATGCTTTGCGAGGATCGAATGGGAGATCCATTCGTAACCCGGCGCATACACGTCGAGCTGGGTGCCAAAGGGCAGGGTGTCCATCACGCTCTTTGCCCTTTGATACACCACCGAGCGCCGCTCGCGGTTGAATGGCAATCCGTCCGTGTCCGCTTCGACAAAGTATTGCTGGATCTCCGGGCGGATCATTTCAAACAGATACCGAAAGCGCCCCAGCAGGGGAAAGTTTCGCAGGATCGCGTGGCTGCGCTGGGTCACATCGTAAATGGCGATGACGATCAGCGCGGCCAGGAGGGCCACCAAAACCCACACACCACTCCAGAGGAAGGACAGGGCGACCGCACCCGCCAGGGCGATGAACAGAACGAGAAAGATAGGTGTGCGCATGTTTGTGTGACCCTAGGCCACTTCCATCAGGACTTGGAGTTTGATGAAGTCCACCGCTTCGATACGAACCGCAATGGCATAGCCTTCGGTAAAGGACAGACTGCGTCGGCCCTGCTGTACTGTGAGGGTGGACCCCTTGATCTTGGGGCGCGATCCAATGACGCGCAGGGGAATGAACCCATTGACGTTGTATTCGGGCAGGTGGACTTCGATACCGCCGCGGGAGACGCGCAGGACTTTGCCCTCGGCCTTTTCGCCCTCGTGGGGCTCCATGAACTGGCAAACTTTCAAGTCCCCGATGGCAACCTCGGCCATTTTCGCAGTGTCGGCCTGCATGGAACTGTGGCCGGCCACCTCGGTCAATTCGTCATTCCAGCTACCGTCGCGAAGCTCCTCTTCCGCTTCCTTTCCCCGTGCCAACAGGTCGCCCAGCCAGCGGTGCACCATCAGGTCGGGATAGCGTCGAATCGGTGAGGTGAAGTGCAGGTAGGCTTCCCGGGCCAGGCCAAAGTGTTGGGCCACATCCTCGTGGTCCTTGACCTCGTACACCGCCCGTTCCACCAGGCCCATGATGCGTGGGATCAGGGCATCCGCGTTGGGTTTGCGGCGGGCCGCTCGGATCAGGCGACTCACATCGCGTCCGGTCAGGCGTTCTTTGAGAGGCACATGCAGGCCGAATTCCTGGAGCATGTTGGCGATGCGCTCGATTTCTTCGGGATCCTTATCCGGGTGTACCCGGTAAATCGTGGGCAAGCCAAGTTTGCGGAAGTAGTCCCCCACCGCCTGGTTGGCGGCCAGCGCGGTCTCCTCGATCAGGGTGTTCGAAAAGTACTTGGGAGCTTCGATGATCGCGCTGACCTCGTGGTCCTTGTCGAAGACAAACTTGCGTTCCCGGGAAGGCAAACGCAGGGATCCCTTGGCGTCGCGGATGGATTGCTGACGTCGAGTCCATTTCTGGAAGGCTTCCAGGGGCTCGCGCAGGTGTTCGATTTCCAAAGACTCTTCGGTGACTTCCCCGTCGAGCAGTTCTTGCACCTGCTTGTAGGTGCAGCGCTTCACGCTTCGGATGATGCTTTTGGCCACGCGGTAGGACTCGCGTTCCCCTTGCTCATCGAAAATCATGTGCACGGAGAACGCCAATCGGTCCTGGTCCGGGACTAGCGAGCACAGGCCGTTGCTGAGTTTTTCGGGCAGCATGGGCACCACTTGATCGGCCAGGTACACGCTGGTGGCCCGGGCCAGGGCTTCGTCGTCCAGTTTGGTTTCCGGGCGCACGTAGTGGGACACATCGGCGATGTGCACGCTGACCTCCACGCGCCCATCGGCCAGGCCCTCGATGGCGATGGCGTCGTCGTAGTCCTTGGCATCCTTACCGTCGATGGTGAAAATGGTCTGGCCGCGCAGGTCCTGGCGCCCCTCGGCATCCTCCGGTCTGGGATTTTCCGGCAACTCCGCCACTTCGTTCAGCACATCCGGCAGGAAAATCGTGCGCACGCGGAAGGAACGCATCAGTTCCATTTCATCCGACGCTAGGTCGGCATAGCACGGGGGGCCGGTGTCCATGGGGCCGAAACCCGGAGCGCGGCGACCGATGCGTGCTCGGGCTCCCGCATCCTCGTCGCGAAGCTTGTCCAGGGCGGCCTCGTCGAACGCGGCCTCCGCCTCGACCACCCAACCGCGACCCCCGGTTTCGTCCTTGGGCTTTTCGGGTTCACCCCCCTGGGACCTCAAAAGGTCCGCAAAGCTATTGAATTGGCCACCCTGGGCTTCGCCCGGGTTTTCCTGTCCCTTCTTTTTTTTGCCACCGCCCATGGTTTCAGCATAGCCAGGGCCCCGGCAAAACCCTGGATCTAAGGAAAGCCGGGTTCAGGGCATTCCCACAATGCGGATCGCGCGCCAGAAGGGCGAGCCCTACTGGATGAAGGTCACATTTCGGAACCGAGCAGGCGCGGCCCCGTGGCTCATCTCAGC
>JARGOW010000281.1 GCA_029212955.1 Planctomycetota bacterium
TTACCGATAGTGACGCTTTCAAGACGCCCGCCGCGCATCACCGCGCCCTCTTGGCCGGGTTGATTGAGCAGGGTGTAGACCGCCATGGGGATCTGACGCGTTTCCCCTTCAATGTTTCCCGCCAGAATGATGGTGGCACCGAACTCGCCGAGGGCCCGGGCAAACGTCAAGACCGAACCCGCCAGGATGCCGGGCATGGAGAGGGGCAAAGTGATGCGGCGAAACGTGCTCCAACGGGAATGACCCAGGGAGCGGGACACGTTCTCCAGGGCCGGGTCCACGGATTCCATGGCCAAGCGCACGCTCTCCACCAGCAGGGGAAAGCCGACCACGGCGGCGGCCAGCACGGCGGCGCCCTGGGTGTAGGCGATGTGATAGCCGGTCAGGCCATGCCAAAGTTCGCCCAGGAAACTGCTGCGTCCCAGCAACAACAGCAGCAGGTAGCCGGTGACCACGGGCGGCAGGACCAGGGGCAGCATGACCAGACCTTGCAGCAATCCCTTGAACCGCGAACGCATGCGCGCCAAACCCCATGCGGCGGCGATGCCCGGGATCAGGGATAGGACCACGACCCAAAAGCCCACCTTGAGGGCCAGCCATACGACTTGAAGCTCCTCAGGGCTCATGCGGCGAGTTCGTGGGAAGGGACCATGGGTGGCCCAGCTTACGAGTTATTGGTGCTGGGGCAGGTGCCCGATCGGCTTTTCGAGCTGGAAACCGCTGCGTAGCAAGAGGTCTTGAACCGGAGCCGAGTGCAAATCTAGAAGGAAACCGTGGGCAGCGCCGGACATTGAAGGAACGTCTCTCCGAATGGAGCACGCCCAGTATTGGATCGCATCGTGGGTGTTCGAATCCAGTGGGAACAGGATGCGGACCCGGTCGAGGAGGGCATCGCTCGCGTAGACGAAGCCCACCTTGGCCTGACCCTGAATGACGGAACGTAGGGTCGAGCGCGCATCGTCCTGACCAACGAAGTGGGGCCGTAGGGGTTCGAGTTGGCTGGCATGGGACAAGGCCTGGCGCGCGTAGTCACCCGCCGGTACGGATTCGTCGGCGATGGAAATGCGATCATCCACGCTTAGGGCGCCAGACAACTCAGCCAATGACGTGGGGGCGGAGTTTTCAAAGGTGGTCGATTGCAGGGCAACGCAGACCAGGGAGTTGCGCGCGAAAGCGATACGTGGGCCGTCGACCAAACCCCGTTCCCCGAGGAAATCGATCCAGCGCCCATCGGCGGTGATGAATACGTCCGCTGGTGCCCCGTCGGCGATCTGTCGGGCCAGGCCGCTGCTGGGCCCCAATTGCAGACGCATATTGTTCCGTCCCGGAAGGTCCTCCACCCAATCGGCGCAACTGGCCGCGGCGAACACGGTCAGTTTTCCTGGCGTGGACTCTCCACTCGAGCACGCGGCCAGGGCCATGCCAAGGGCCAGGGCCGCACGCTGGAGCCCGCGCCGCAACGGGCGAAGGCAAGGCATCGCTGGAACCGGAATCATTTCACCTTGAGAGTGACCGACTGCTCCGATTCATTGCCGCTGATGCGCACTTCTTTTTCGGCCATGGAGCCGTCCTCGGCGAAGGCGCGCACGGTGTAGGTGCCGGGGGGCAAGGGACCCACGCGCTGGCGAACGCTCGAGGTTCCTTGCCGGAATGCACTGCGCATGACCTCGGGGGTCATGCCGCCCTCCACCCGCACGCCATTGCGATCGAGCACTTCCGTGCGCAGACGTTGGGCCTTGTCTTGACCGTTGACCAGGGAAATCCAAAGCACCGTGGCCGGGTCCAAGGTCAATTGCACGGTGACCTGTTTGCCTTCGCGCACGGTGATGGGCTTGCTGTCCTCGGCGGCCATGTTCGCGGAACGGGCACTGACGGTGTAGGGGCCCGGAGTGAGGCCCTCCCGTTCAAACTGGCCGGAAGCGTCGCTTTGGGTTCGGGACAGGTTCTTGATCAGCTTGCCCGAGGAGTCCCGGAAGAAAATGGAGACCCCGGCCATGGGCAGGCCATCGGGGCCGCGCACCGTGCCTTTGACTTTGCCCGGGTTCTTCAACTGGAAGTTGGCGGTTTGCATGCCGTCCGCGGTGACGCGGATGCCTTCACGCAGTTCGCTTCCCATACTCTTGTTGCTGGCGCCCCCAAATGTGGAGGTGTTGGCGCGCACGGTATACAGCCCGGGCTCCAAACCTTCGTAGGAGTATTGGCCGGCCACATCGGTGCTGACCTGACTTCCCTGCCAACGGACGCGTCCGAGGCCATCGTTGCGCTGCAAGGACAGACGAATGCCCGGCGCGATTTTTCCATCGGGGTTGAGCACGGTGCCCGTGATGCCTCCCGAGGGGATCACCAGGTCAAAGGTCCACTCGGAGGTCTCCGGCACATCGAGCAGGGTCTCCACGCCGAGCCCCTTGGTGCGCGCGCTGAACACGTACGCGTCGGGACGATCCAGGGTCAGTTCAAAGGTTCCGTCGACGGCGGAGACGTCGGACTTCATGCCTTGCATGATGGCCTTGCCTTCGACCACCGCGTAGACTTCAGCGCCTTCCACGGGCTGGCCTTGGTACAGGACACGGCCGAGCACGGTCACGGGCGCTTTCGGTTCGCCGCCCAATTCCACATGGGTGTTTTGCCGCTCGTAGACCTGAATGGTTTGCGTGAGGAGGCCGTCCATCAGGTCTCCCATGATCGCGGCGCCGTTGCGTCCTTGCATGCGATCACCCATCTCTTCGAAGCTGGGCGCCGCGCTGACCTGCCATTCACCGGGCGTTACATTCTTGAATTGGAAGCGTCCCGCACTGTCGGTTTTGGTTTCGGCCCGGTTGCCAAAGCCCATGGTGTTTTCGCCCCAGTGCACATTGCGACCGGTCATGGGGCTGCCGTCGGCTTCGAGCACCACGCCCGAAAGGCTTCCGCCCACGCGCAATTGCAGGACCAGGCCCTCTTCGGTGGCGCCGGGGATCAATTCCACAGTGGCCGCTTCGCTGTCGGCCCAATCGGTGCCGCTGGCGGTGATCAAGTAGGTGCCGGGGGCCAGGCCTTCTAGCAAGAAGACGCCCTCATCGTCGGCTTCGGTTTGGGGACCGCGGCGGGGTCCCCATCCGGTTGTGCCTGCGCCGTTGTTGGCGCGTACGGTGGCTCCCGAAATGGGGGAGAGTACCTGGCCCGCGATGGAACTCTCCCGCTGCAACACGATGGTCATCGGGCCCTCACCCCGGGGCAGTTTCACGGTGTGGGTTTCATCCAGGTGGAAGCCGTCGGCCTTGACGCTGATGTTCCAACGGCCGGCTGCGAGTTTTTCGAATTGGAAGCGTCCTTCCGTATCCTCAAAGGTTTCGCTTTCATCGGGACCGCCGCTTTCCACGGACTTCCCGCGCAGGCGGAAGGCCGTGATCGGTTGTCCCGAGTCGTCGACCACGCGGCCTTCCAGGATCAGGGGGGGCTGCAGATCCAGCCGGAGTCCTGCGGTGCCGGCTTCCACGGCCGCTTTGGAGGCACGCAGGTTGGCCTTGCCGCCCAGGCTGCCGCGTCCTGATTTCCGAGCTTGAATCGTGTACTTCTCGGCCTTCAAACCCGTGATGTTGAAGCGCCCATCCTTGTCGGTAATCGACTTGCCGACGGTTTGGTTCTGGCCGCGTCGGGGGGGGCCGAAGCGTTGGACCGTCGTTCGGTGGGAGGCGGATACAGCCGCCCGACGCACCGGGGCTCCATCGGTTCCGAAGACGGTTCCGGAGATCGTATTGCCAAGGCTCAGGACCAGTTGCACGCCCTCGCGCACTTCGCCATCGATCAAGTCCAATTCGGGGCTTTGCACATCGAGCCGGCCCTCGCGCTTGGCTTCGATGGTTTGTTTGCCTGAACCTACCCGGCCCAGGGAAAAGCGCCCCTGTTCGTCCGTCTTGGTTTCGATGGAGCCGGCCATGCGCGCCCAGGGTTGCTTGTTGACCAAGTTGACCGTGATCTTGGGCATGGGAGCACCGTCATCGTCGACAACGGTGCCTTCGACCAAGCATCCGAAATCCAGGTCGAGTTTCACCTCGCGTCGTTCCCCGGCGGCCAGTTTGACGCCCAGTTTTCCGTGGGTGAAGTGTTCTTCGAGTTGGGGCAATACCATCCAGTTCAGGTCGGCGGTCAATCCCCGGAATAAGGATTGGCTGACCGGGGAAACGCGCGAACTGAAAGCCATTTGCTGGCCGGAGAAATTGCCGCCCATCAGTCGTACTTCACCCCTGGGAACCAGGCCATCGGGGGTTGTCATGGCGAGCTGCAGGCTGGCACCGAGTCTGGGCCGCAGTTCAACGGATTCCTTCCCGTCGATCGGCACACCCTTTTCCACGTAAAGGAATTCGCCGTCCAGGATCAGGCTCGGCTTTTCAATGTCGGCCAGCAGGGCTAGGGAGGCGGTGCCATCCGGTCGAATCGGAGCTTCGCACCAGGGAAAGTCCAATTCCTCTCCACGGGCCAGGGCGTCCAGGTGCTTGCGTCCTCCGTAGCTGCGCACGGACTTTCCGGGCATGGCTAGGACGCGCAGGGTGGGGTCCATGGGAGTCTTGTCGGGCAGAATGACCCGTACGGCAAGGGTCGGACCTTGCGCCTGTGCTGTTTGCCGCGTTCCGGTGGGCGCTTGGCCAGCCAGTTCCGCCTGGGCCAACTGATTTTGCTCCGCGACGAGGGCAGCGGCCGCGCCGTCGGCGTCTTCGGGGGTCAGGGCCCGGGTCGAGGGATCCAGTCCGGAGGGGTCCTGGGAGTCCGATTGGCTGAGCGACCAGTAGGTGCCGCCAGCGATCAGGGCGAGCAGCACGATAGGGAAGAATGTCCGGATGTTCATGGAGAGAGGGGGGGGCAGGTACGAGGATACTACCCCAGGAAGCGGGATTCTTGGGGCGTGTGGGCGTCACAAGGCGCTGTAAGGCAGATATCCACGCGTTCGGTTTGAGCTCTGCGAGAATCCGAGTATCCTGTTTGCAGATCCCCCCTACGCTGGAAGCCTTACATGAGTTTCAAGAAAACCCTACTTCTACTGAGTCTGTTTCTCTTCGCAGCCGCGCAACCCGCGGATGCAAGAATCCAAGATAACGACGGCACGCCCGTCAGAGCCTATTTCCTCACGTTCAAGGACGCCAAGGACCAAAAGTCGCTTCAAAAGAAGGCCGTTCTTTGGAAATCCGGTGAGGAGTTCCTGGTTGTTGGGGAGGTCGTGAGCGATGAAAAATTGAAGCTTGGGGCGCCCGCCAAGCTGTACCAGGTCATCCTGCCGCGCAAGGCCAAGATCTCAAAGACGTTGGCGGTGGCCCCCTATGAGTTCGACAAGGACGGCAAGCGCAAGCCCATCAGCAAGCACAAGAAGGCTGTGATCTCCGTTCCTGCGAAGAACCTGGTGGTCGTGGACACGAACGGCGGACAAGGGTTCAAAACGTCTACGCTGTCGGACTTTGGTCTGTACTCGCTCTGCAGCGACCTGGAACGCCGCCGAGTTGAAGTGGAAGACCTGCGTAGCACACTGAAGGGTTTGAAGAAGAAGGACAATCCTGACGAGTGGAAAACGACCCGCGATCTTTTGCTTCTACGTTGGGAGGGCCTTGTGGCCTACGTGGAAAACTTCCCCCTGTTTGAACCCATGGGGGGCAACCTGCGCGCCGAGTT
>JARGOW010000282.1 GCA_029212955.1 Planctomycetota bacterium
ACCAGCCGGAGCGATGGTGGTTTGGGCGAGTAGCGGGGTCGCTAGGAGGATGCCGATAGAAAGCGTGCGTAGCATGGGATTGAGTGGGTTTGAGCCAAGTGGGTGAAAGTGTCGGTCCGTAATCCTGCCGACACTCAACGTGGCGCAGGAAGCCCATCGCAGGTGCCAAATTTCCACGAGTTCTTCGAGGACACGGCCAGGAGGGTCATCCAACAGCCTTGACTCGCCCGATTTCGCAAAGTAGCCGTTCCAACGTCAGAACCCCGCCAACCGCCTTCCGCCTTCCGCCTCGAAGGCTAGCCCAAATCACAAAGCGGCCCCCCACCAGTTGACTGATGGGGGGCCGCTTGCTTCGATCGGGTCGATGGCCCTACTGGACCGGTTCGACGCGAAGTTTCAGGTGGATGGCGTTGTCGCCTTCGCCTCCAAAGTATGCGGTTTGAATTCCGCCCTCTCCGCTCGCCTTGAGAGTTTGCATTCCATCGAAGCGGGCCTGCTGATAGGACATGCGCTTGTGGGAACCAAAGAAGGGACTCGAAAAGTTCATGGGCGATTCACCCTGGGGCAAATTCATCTGGGCATTCATTTGCACGGTGAGCGCCCCGGACGTGTCGCGGGACAGGGACAATTCGATCATGCTCCCTTCCATTGTGACTTTTACGTTGGGGTCGCTGATGGAAGCATACTGCGCCACCTCCACATCGTAGTCCCTGATAGAGGAGCGCTCGGCACCACAGAACCATGACACGGTTGCGCCCTCCGAGACCACCTGCTGGAAGGCGGCAACCTCATTCCCATCGCCCTGGTAGACGCCGAGTGAGACCTTATAGGAAGCACGGGTTTCGATCAGGTCTCGCATGCGCTTGACCGCGCGGTCCAACTCCATGTGGGCCACGGGAAGTTGATCCCGGGAAACCCCGTGGGTCGTGTGCAGCACCATGTACCCGCCCACTTGGTTTATCTCGATCAAGTCCCCGGCGACCCCTTCCAGGGCGCGGTGGGCCATCCACTCGCTGTTGTCTAGCTGATTGCGCCAGCACCACTCCTCGTCCCATCCCATGGAACTCGCCAAGCGACCCTCTAGATTCCAACGGGTTTGCAAAGGAACCAGGGAGCGCATGAGGAATGCCACACCGCGATCCTTACGCGCGCCAGCCAGCTGGAAGGACTGCTCTACGGGAGCGGCTTGCCCGGGAATTGCGATCAGCAAGTTCGTTCGCCCGTGTGAATCGGAGACCTTGGAAATGGAAGCCATTCCCTCGGGGATGTACACCCGGCTGCTGGACAGTTTCGCGGCCTGATAGATGAGTTGGATCATGCCACCCAGACGCACGGGACTGGCCGGCTTGCCTTCCGCGCCCATGAGCGCCGATAGCTTTAGGTCCGCCTCTGTGAGATTCGGAGCGTCCACGTCCGACCAGGTCATGGAGAGGTGCAACCCACCGATCCCAGGAACCGCATGCACCATGGCCCAGCGACCGGAGCCCACGTCGCGGGTCACGTCATCCACGGCGGCCACGCCCTGCGCAATTTCCACGTTGGCTTCACATAGTACGGGGGTCGTACGGACTTGCCGCACAACGGCGGCACGATAGGCGGGAACGCTGAGCCGGTCCATACTCACCGTATCCTTGGACTGGGCGCCCACCCACTGCATGGCCTGATCGATGGGAACCAAACCGCTGGGTGACGGTGTCCCTTTGGGCATATGCACCCAGTAGAGTTGAACCTGGGTCTCCGCCCCGCACAGGCGTTCGTAGAATCCGAGCAGCTCTTTCAGGTCCGCGTGGGTACTTTCCGGCGCTTTCAGATACATGTGATCGTCGCCAGAGGAATCCAAGGTCCGACCGTCGTATTCGACCTCCTCCCAAAGCACGGTTTGCACCAAGTTCAGGAAGGAATCCGTGAGTGAGTGCCAGGATCCATTTTCGACCCTGCGGTTCACACGGCTCGCAGGGAACAAAACCACCCCATCGTGTTCGTGATCCGCGCTCTTCATACGGAGCTGGCTCAGGTCGTAAACCCGCCCCACCAGCTCCGTGCTCTCAGCGCTTTCCACAGGATCCCCTGCAAACAAAGATGTCGAGGCGGTGCCTGCCATTGTGAGGGCAATGGCTGCCCAGGTTGCATTCTTCATGATGTCCTACTCCAAACTAGAGAGGTTGCGCTTGCCCAAGACCGGCTTGAGCTTGCGCGCGATTAGGTAACGACGTTCCCGTTCGGAACGGCGTGATTTAGGGTCGCAAAGGGTGAGGATAGTGCGGCAATCGGCCTCACCCACCTGCCCTTGCTGCTGGAGGAAGTCGAGCACGTAATCCGATTCGTGCAACTGGGACAGGGCGATCAGCACGCATGCGGCCAGACTCGAATCCTTGCGCTCCATCGATTCAAAGAGCGTTTCCAAGCCGTAACCGGCCCGCATATCCCCCACCCTGCCCGCGTGTAGGACCATGGAACAGCGCAGCCGTTCGGGCAAGTCCCGTGCCGATGCTAACTCCACCAGGGATTCCCCGGTGCCGAGTTGGCTCCCGAGCAAAAGCACGTCGGCCAGGTGCTCCCGCTCACTGCGTGTTCCCGCAAGGCGATACTGGTGGGCCAGCGCGACCATGCGGCTTCCACCTGCGGCGTTGGCCTGGGTCCAGGCTTCGAGCCAAACCTCTTCGCCGACCATGCGATTGGACTCCTGCTCGAACAGCAATTCCAGGGCGGCCAGTCCGGGCTGCTTGGCGAGGACTTGCACCGCACGATCGGCGGTACGGGAACGCGCGCAGCGCTCCGCCAAGAAGGACACCCACTGCTCGCTCGGATAGTGACCCGCAAGCGCCATGGCCCCCGCTTCCCACCGGGAGCCCGCCCCCGATGCGAGGTACCCATCAAAAGCCCCCGACAAATCGTGCATGGCGATGTGCATGGCCCAGGCATCCTGTTCCAGACGCGGGCTTTGCAACCATTGCAAGGCGAGCTCCTGCCCTTCCAGGTTGGCCCGTCCGAGCACGGATGCCAGCGTGTGATAGTGGTCGGCGGGCACCCTGCGATCGGGCGCAGCTTGCAACAGGAGTCGAGCACCAGCCAAGGCATCCGCACCGTGCCAATGGGCCATGATTTGCAATGCGGCGGCCCGGTGGGTGCCATCCCAATACATTTCCACGTTTTGCTCCGTCGTCAACGCCCCGTGCGCGCCCAGCGCGTCGATGGCGGAGGCACCCAGGCGCTCATCCCCACGCAAACTCCAAAGCCTGCGCTGGGCCAGGGTGCTCCCCTCGCGACCTAGGGCTAGCACCGCGGCCCTGGCGACTCGTTCTTCCGGATCGCCCAGCAGTCCGGAAAGCAATCCGGTCAAGGGCCAATCGGAATCTCGCAAACCCTGGGCCCCCTCGGAATAGAGCTCCCAATCGGGCTCCTCCCCCTCGAGCGACGCGAGGGCATGGCGCAACTCATCGACCGCCGCCCGGTGGCGCTCGGCTTGGAATGCGGTTTCGTCGACCTCGGTGGGCACGCCGGCGAGTTCCTCCTGGTTCGGACTTCCCCCGTCCCGTGCCCCCATGCGGTCGCGCACGGCCCAAGTCAGAGCGACCAACAGTAAGGCTGCAGCCGCTAGAACCATGGACCTGGAACCGCTTTTCGATTCCATGGGAGCCGCCTGCGACACGCCAACGGGTTCGTTCGCGATGCGGTCCTGAACCTTTTGCACGAAACGTTCCACGTCGATCTTGGCCAGGGGCGCTTCTCGATAGCCCCCTAGCGTTTCGAGCACATGGCCCTGGGCCTGCGCTTCGGCGGCGCACTCGGG
The DNA here is from genome assembly GCA_029212955.1 of Planctomycetota bacterium. Taxonomy (GTDB): domain Bacteria; phylum Planctomycetota; class UBA1135; order UBA1135; genus NORP259. The sequence goes on from JARGOW010000282.1 coordinate 3,791, forward strand.
GCCCGCCGACAGGTGATCGGTGAGTTGCAGCTCCTGCTTCCAGGAGAGTTCGCCCGCGAATTGCAACTCGAGCAAGCGACGGGTTTGACGACAGGCTTTCATAGCGAGCTTCCCCCATTCGTTAGCCAGGGCTTCAAGAACCGCATGAGCAATTGACGGCCCTTGGCCACATGCCCCCGCACGGTTTGTTGTTTCAAGCCCATCGCGGCCGCGGTCTCCTCGTAGCTGCGACCCTCGACCACGCGCAGGATGACCGCAGCCTGCAAGCGCTCGGGAAGGCGTTCGATCGCCGCACCCAGCAGGGCCTGGGCTTCCCGATTGTCCAATTCTTCGAAGGGTTCCATTTCGCGCCCCCCCGGATCCGCTGCCAGGGGATCCAATTCCACCACGCGCAGACCACGTCCCCGCTTGCGCAGGTGATCGTAGAACAGGTTCACGGCGATGCGGGTCAACCAGGGACGAAGCGCTTCATCATCGGAAATCGAGCCCAGGGATTTCCAAGCCCGCACGAACACTTCCTGGGCCAAGTCCTCCGCATCCTCGGGATTGCCCACCATGCGGAACAGCAGTCCATAGATCCCGCCGAAGTGCATCTCGACCAGCCGCCCGAAAGCCGCCCGGTCCCCGCTCCCCGCCGAAGACAGATCCCGGACCTCCTGGGCCCTGCGATCCAGCCTCAAACGTAGTGTCTCCCGTTCCATGAAGCTCCTATCGTGCACCACGGCGCTCCGCCTTGCTGCACGGTGTTCATAGGTTGTTTCGCCATGGGAGTTGCTCATTGGTGCCCTTCGGCTCCACAAACGCCCACTGGGATCGGTTGTAGATGCTTTTCTTTGCTTTTTGCGGTCCCGAACACCCCACAGACCTCAAGAACGGGGTCCAGGCCCTTTATTCACGTCCCGGGGGGGGACAGAATCTGACAAGTCCGAATTCTGGCCCGAGCCCATTCTGGCCCTTCCTTCCCATGAAAATCCCCGAAGTCCTCCTCGTCGAAGTCGAGCACGCCCCCGGCAGCCTGGCCAAAATGCTCACAGCCGTGGGCGAGTGCGGCGTCACCATCGAGGGTCTACAAGCCCAAAGCCGCACCCAAAGCCTGACCCTCTGGGAGCTCACCCTGAGCCTGCCCGAAGGCGACCACTCCATCTACGTGGATGCCATCAACTCGGTGGATTGCGCCAACGTGGTTGGCCGCTCGGACCGGGTCTTCACCCGCCACGAGGGCGGCAAGATCCACACGCGCAGCCGCATGCCCATCGATTCCCTGTCGGTGCTGCGCGACGTGTATACCCCGGGCGTGGCCCGGGTTTGCCGCGCTATCGAGCGGGATCCCAGCCTTGCCGACAAGTACACCAATCGCCCTCGCACGGTGGCCATCGTCACCAATGGTACGGCCATCCTCGGCCTGGGCGACATCGGCCCCGTGGCCGGACTGCCGGTCATGGAGGGCAAAGCGGCCCTCTTCCAAACCCTGGCTGGCCTCTCGGGCGTGCCTATCCTGATCGACCAACACGAGCCCAAGGCCTTGATCGAGACCATTGCGGCCATCGCCCCGTCTTTCGGTGCCATCCAGTTGGAAGACATCGCTGCCCCGGCTTGCTTCGAAGTCGAAGAAGCCCTGCAGAAGCGCTTGAACATCCCGGTACTACACGACGACCAGCACGGCACAGCCGTGGTCGCACTGGCCGGTGTATTGTCGGGCATGCGTGAGGTCGGAATGGACCCGCGCAACGCAAAGATCGGCCAGGTGGGCCTGGGCGCCGCTGGCATCGGAATCGGCAAGCTGCTCAAGGCCTACGGCGTGGACCATCTGATCGGCACCGACCTCTCCGAAGAGGCCCTC
>JARGOW010000283.1 GCA_029212955.1 Planctomycetota bacterium
TTGACCGGCGATGCCACGACCTTCCAAAGCGGTGGATTGGCCACGACGAACACCACTTTTGACACCACAGGTTCCTCCATCGCCGTGGATCAGATCACCGAATCATTCTGGCTCGCCGGCATGGATTCGGGTTCCCTGGAAGACACGGATGTCACCTTTGCCGAACCCAAGGCCCTCTGGGGCACCAGCCGATTGTCGCCCGTTTGGGGCACGAACGGCCAATCCCGCGCCAGGTCCAAATGGATTCCCCTGGGTCTCGGTCACATCAATCCTGGCGGCCCGGACCTGAACCCGCGTTTCCTGTTTTCCGGAACCAACCTGGACGGGACCATCCCCATCGTGGGCGGGGCTGTGGATCCTGGCCCGGTGAGCAGCGCGCCCATGCCCCTGGTTGGATTGGAAACCCAAGCCGTGACCGTGGCCCTGTCGGATCTGGTGAGCCTCGACGAGGTGTACATGTCGCAGCCCTCGCTGCTGCAAGGCTGCCGCATCATGCTGAGCCCGCCCGCTGGGTCGAACATGCCGGTCTCCTTGAACATCGGCCAAGTCACCACCAACGGCAACCATGTGCGCATGACCTTGCTGGGACCCTGCGCCTATGACATTGGTGATTGCGTTCCGCTCAATCTGGATCTGACCTATTCGAGTGCCGCGGGGGTCACCGCCACCGTTCAACCGCGCTCCTTCTCCATGGCCACTCGGGTGGTCTCCGACCAAATCCCCGCCGATGCGCGCATCACGATCCTGTTCGACGCCACCAGCGCGGACGCTGCGGGCAATCCCGACCCCGCCGCAGCCGTATCCAACACCCTGGGATGGCGCACCAACATTCAGGATCTCTCCAACGGCCCTTGGCAATTCGTTCGATTCGAAGTCTTCTTTGAAATGGACGTTTCTGGGGATGGCTGGGGTCCGTTTGACCCCCTCCCCTACATGCGCTGGTTGAGCATTGGATTCGATCAACGCCCTTAGGCCTTCCCGAACCGCACCTGAAAAGGCGCTGCAATCCGCTCCCCTTGGGCCGGATTGGGGCGCCTTTCCGATTCCGACCAAATCGCCCTGCACCGGCGGGGCCCCCTCGCTAGAATCCCGGCATGCTGGTTTCGAATCTTCCGTTCACATCACCCTGGTTGCTGGCCCCCATGGAGGGGGTCACGGACCCGGTGTATCGCGGATTGGTTCTGGGCTTGCATCGACCCGAGGACCTGGGTGGCGCGTTCACCGAGTTCTTGCGCATCAGCCAGCGCCCCGCCAAAACCGAAGAGGTGGCCCGGCACATGGGCCCGAGCTCGAGCCCTATCCCGGTGGGTCTGCAACTCATGGGATCGGACCGGGAGCGCATGGCCGATAGTGCCCGTGCGGCGATTCGAGCCGGCGCCGTGCTGGTGGACATCAACTTTGGCTGTCCCGCCAAGGGCGCACTCAAGGGCTGCGCGGGCTCGGGCATGCTCCAGGATCCGGGCTCCATGGAATCCATGGTGAAAGCCATCGCAGACGCGGTTCGCGAAGAATCCGGCGACCGGGTACCGGTCACGGGCAAGATCCGCGCGGGCTACAACGATGCAAATTCGGTGGCGGATCTGGCGCGGGCTGTGGAACAAGGCGGGGCACAAATGCTCACCGTTCACTGCCGCACCCGCGCGGAGGGCTATTGCCCCGAAGTGGATTGGACCCGCCTAGCCACCGCTGCCCAGGCCGTAGGGATTCCAGTCTGCGCCAACGGAGGCATCGAATCCCACGCAGATCTGGATCGGGCGCGGCAGGAAACGGGATGCTCCTTTGCCATGATTGGGCGTGCAGCCCTGGGGAACCCCTGGATCTTTTCCGGTGAAGAAGTCTCCACGCAACGGGCGGCCCAATTCCTGGTCGACTACTGGGACGCCATCGTGGCTACGCCCAGGGGACACGCCCGGGCGGCCAACGGCAAGGTCAAGCAACTACTACGCTTGTGGTCCGCAGGGGATCTGGTTCCCGATGCGGAAGCGCGCACGGTTTGGCTTCGCGAAACCGATGCCCCGGCTCAGATCGCGAGGCTGCGGTCAATCGCTGCGGATACGGAGTCGCACACATAAGGCGTGATTCGCAACGGAAAAGTACCAACGTGACTTGAGGCGAAAACCTGCGGCTTCGGCTTCGAATCACGTTGGTACTTTTCCGTTGCGAATCACGCCTTAAGTGTGCGACTCCGTATCCCTAGGATTTGCCCTTGAGGATTTCCTGGATCGCCCCCAGGCCACCCAAGGCGGCACTGGACTCGAAGGGCAAGAACACGGTCTTGCTGCCTTCCCCATTGGCACCGATCTGCGCCAGGGTTTCCAAGTAGCGAACGGCCACGCGATACTCGGCTCCGTCCATCTTCGTGTTCGCCAGGGCTTCGTTGACCCGAACCAGGGCCTGGGCTTCGCCTTCAGCCACGGAAAGGCGCGCGGTGGCCTCGCCTTCTGCCTCGAGAATCATGGCTTGCCTTTGGCCTTCAGCACGGGCGACTTCCGCACCGCGTTCACCCTCCGCGCGCAGAATCTTTGACTCCTTGACGCCTTCGGCTTCGATGATGGCGGCGCGTCGAGCGCGCTCGGCGGTCATCTGCTGCTCCATGGCTTCGCGCACCGACTCCGGCGGCACGATGTCTTGCAGCTCGACCCGATTGACTTTCACGCCCCATTTGTCCGAAGCATCATCGAGCACCGTGCGCATCTTCCCGTTGATCTCATCCCGGGAGGTCAGGGTCGAGTCCAAGTCCAAGTCACCAATGATGTTTCGCAGGGTCGTCTGCGCCAACTTCTCGAGGGCGATAGGCAGGTTACTGATCTCGTAGACCGCCCGCTTGGAATCGGTGATTTGGTAGTACAGGAGTCCGTTCACACCAATCACCACGTTGTCCTTGGTAATGACCTGCTGACGGGGAAAGTCCAGCACTTGCTCGCGCAGGTCTACGGATTTGCGCTTTACATACGACACGACCGGCGTGCCGTCGAAACCCTCCGTGATGACCCGCCAATCTAGGGCGCGCCCCTTGTCGACGATAGGCCAGATGATGTTGATGCCCGGCTGCAGGGTGCGGTGGTAGCGTCCGAACCGTTCGATCAAGATCACGTTGGCCTGCTGCACGGTCTTCAGTCCGATCAAACCCATGATGATCACGAACGAAAGAACGATTAGGGCGATGATGACGGCAGGATTGTCAATAAAGGCGAGTGCGATGGCGGGGTTCATAGGTTTCGTTCCTGGGAAGAGGGGTGTGCGGGGAAATTATTCAGCGGGGTGGGGTTCGGAGAAGGGCTCCACAATGAGTTTGTTGCCGTCGACGCCCATGACCATGGCGCGTTCCCCCGCATTCAGGGGTCGCCCGTCCTGGGATTGGATGCGCCACATTTCTCCCCCGAGTTTGGCGCGGGCCACGGAATCGCTGGCACTCACCTCGGCAACTCGAACCTCCGACCCCACGAATCGGTCGGTGTTGGAGTCCGCATCGGTTCCATGGCTCATGCGCAGGGCGAACGGGCGGACCAGGAAAAGGGATGCGAAGGAGACTCCCGTCACGATCCAAATCTGGATCTTGAAGTCGTGCACCCCCGCCAGGTCCGCGCCGGCGGCCACAAATGCGCCGACGGCGATGCACCCGAGCACGAAGCCCGAGGTCAACATTTCCAGGATCACGATGCCAAAAGCAACCAGCACCCAAATGTGCCAGCCCTGCCATTGGCCCATATCGATCGCGGCCAAATAGGCCCCGCTCCAGTCGGGCAGATTTAGGATGTTGAGCATGGAATGATTGTACGGAATCGGAGGTTCCTGACTCCATTCGCTTTCGGAAGGTCCAAATTCACGGAAAAGCCGTACGACCGATGAGCCGGGCACAAGAGAAGGGAGCCGGGAGGACTCTCCAGGAATGTCCTAGCGAATCCTCCCGGCTCCCCCTATCGGTGCCCACGCGGGTGAGCCCCTACAGGTCGCGCACAAACTGGGCCAGCACACCGGCGCCAAATCCGGTGCCGCGCCCCTTGACGAAGGCGGGACCCGCCAGGTCCACGTGGGCCCACTTGGCCTTGGTGTCTGCCACATGGCTGTAGACAAATTGGGCTGCACAAGACACCTGGGCATTCATCCGATCCGCCACAGAGTTGCGCATGTCGGCCACCTGGCTCGCGAATTCTTTCCTGTAGAGTTCCGGGGCGAAGGGCATGGGATGCAACAGGTTTCCGCTGAGGCGGCCCGCGGCCACGAGCTGATCTTCCAATTCCTGATCGTTGCTGATCACGGCAGCGTGCATTTTGCCCGTGGCTACAAGTTGGGCTCCGGTAAGGGTGGCAGCATCCACGATCACGTCGGCCTTGACCTTGCGCGCGGCGTAACTCACGCCGTCGCCCAGGAGCAGGCGACCTTCCGCATCGGTGTTGTTGATTTCCACGGTCTTGCCCGAGTGCATGGTGAGGATGTCATCCAAGCGGTAGGCATCCGGACCGATCGAGTTTTCGGCCAGGCACAGGAGAGCGGTCACTCGTCGCTTAACACCGGTTTGCGCCAGCTCAAGGAAGGCGCCCAGAACCGCTGCGCTGCCACCCATGTCCGACTTCATGCCCGACATGGAACCGCCGACTTTCAAGGACAATCCGCCCGTGTCATAGGTCACGCCCTTTCCAACCAATGCCACGTGGGGGCCCTTGGCCTTACCCTTGGGCTTGTAGCTCAGTACGAGCAAACGCGGTTGCTCCGGAGCGGTGCGGCCCACGCCGTGGATGCCACCCAAGCCCGCAGCTTGCAACTTGGGTCCAGTGATCGCGACCTTCGTCACACCTTCCAGGCCTCGTACCATCTTCCATGCTTCTTTCTGGAAGGATGCGGGGTTGAGTTCGGCGGCAGGCATGTCCACCAGACGGGCGACCTCGCGGGCCAGGTCCAGGCGCGCTTTGACCACAGGACTGGCCTTGATGGGCTTTTCGTCGCTGTCGATGGCCATGATTTTGAGGCTGGCTTTTTCGGCCTTGCCACTCTTGCTGCTGTACAGGGGCAAGGCTCGGGCGATGGCTCCGGCGGCCGCGGCATAGTGTTCGGGGTCATCCAAGCACAGCAGGATGGCAGCGGAACCAGTGCGACCCGTTCGAGACTGGGCGACCACGTTGGTGATGGCACCGGCCCGGCTCGGAGCGTTGTAGCGAGAGAGTTGATCGGGCAGCATTCCCACCGCGAGTTTGCGGGGCTGTGAGCCAGTGAGGGTTCCCGCAGCGGCTCCCATGTCCCCCGGCTTGAGGTCGGTGACCAGGTCGACGGACAATCGCATCAACTCCTCGGGGAGCTGATCCAGGAACTCCCCCTTCTCGAGCACGGACTGGGGAGCGACGATCAGGAGCGAAGAAGCGCCCTTGAGCAAGGACGGAAACGAGGATGCGAACTGGATGCGTGTCATGGCAGGCAAGATAACGCCCCGGATCGCCCCTGGCACGGACTTCTCGCCCCTGGGGACCGATTTACGGCAAACCAGCGGGTAGGAACACTCCGGACCTGCTTCGAACCAAGCCTACAGCCCGAGCATGTGGCACCCGCGCTGGTATACTCCCGGCCGCCCGGGGCCTACCCCCGCCCAACCCAACCCAATCCCATCCCCCATGACGTCCTGGACCCCCTC
>JARGOW010000284.1 GCA_029212955.1 Planctomycetota bacterium
AAGACCACGGGAATTCCAAAGAAGTGCAGTCCCAACCCCGCGGAGAATCCCCTCACGCCGTCACTTTCCCCGTACACCTCGGTCCCGGGCGTTTCGACCGTTTCTTCCCCGTCCACCGGGTCATCCAATTCCTCTGGTTCGGTTCCCTGCATGCCCTACAGGCTACCCGTTGGGACTGCCATTACGAATGGGTTTCCCCACGGGACGGTCAAGATCACGCTAGTCCATGGGATTGGGGGCATCGGATTGTAGGGAGTGAGTGAATCGGCTGGCCGAATCCGAACCCAACCCTAAAATGATGGACCCCCACAACCTGCCCCACCGGGTCTCCCATGAACAAACTTCTGCTGCTCGCCTGCGCTCTCCTGTGCAGTCCCTTCGCATTCGCCCAGGACACGGACTCCAATACCTGGATTCGATTGCCACGCAATCCTGTGATGGCCCCCGATGGAACCGCTTTCGCTTTTGCCTGGCAAAAGGACATTTGGACCGCGTCCATCGACGGCGGCACGGCCCATCGCCTGACCGTGCACGGTGCCGACGACGACCGGCCGCTCTATAGCCCCGACGGCCAAAAAATCCTGTTCCGCAGCGACAGGTCCGGTGGCAACCAACTGTATGTCATGCCCTCAGCGGGGGGTGCGGCCCGACAGATCACTTTCACCTCCCACCAGGATACACCCCTGGGCTTCACAGCCGACGGATCGGGCGTTTTGATTTCGCGCAGCACGGACCGGGGATACCACTACTCCGAATCCCGCCGCGTCTATGAAATCAAACTGGAAGGCCAAGCCCCTCCGCGTTTGCTGCTCGACGTGGGCCTGTCCGACGCGGACCTATCCCCCGACGGCAAGACCTTGCTCTTCACCCGGGGCCGTGGCGCCTGGTATCGCAAGGGCTACAAGGGCCCCCAAGCCCTGCAACTTTGGACGGCCAACCTGGCGGCTTCCCCCCCCACTCTTCGCAGGGTCGACGCGGACCAAAAGGACTTCCAGAACGTGTCCCACCTGTTCCCAACCTGGGCCCCAGACGGCAAGAGCTACTTTTTCGTGAGCGATCCCAAGGGCACCTTCAACGTGTTCCAACAATCCCTGGATGATCTGACTCCGCGCCGCATCACGGATTTCACCGCCCGGGACGGCAGCGATGACGGGGCCGTCTTCCTGAGCCTTTCCGCCGATGGGCGCACCATGTTGATGCGCAGGCGCTTCGACCTGATGAAGCTGGACCTGTCTAACGAGACCCTATCTCCGATCACGCTCAAGGCCGGCGGGGATGGCATCGCCAGCCCCCTGGAACACAAGGTCGAGAAAAAGACCCGGGACATCGCCTTCACCCAAGACGGCAAACAAATGGCCTACGTGGCCGGCCAGGACATCTATGTCATGGACCGCATTCTCAAGGAACCGGTACAGGTCACGAACACGCCCGCGGTGGAGAGCGACCTGGCCTTCAGCCTGGACGGCAAGACCCTGTACTATGTTTCCGAAGCGGGCGGAGAGGTCGACATTTGGCAAGCCAGCCACACCCAGGAGGCCGGCATCTGGTGGATGGCCAAGGACTTCGAACACAAAGCCCTCACGGACGACGCCCAAGTGGAGCGCCGGCTCGCGGTGTGCCCCAAGGGGGACAAGCTGGCCTACGTGCGCGGGACCCACATTTACACCATGAATGGGGACGGCAGCGATGCGCGTGAAGTGGTTCCCGCTTGGTCCCTACCCGACTTCGGTTGGTCGCCCGACGGCCAGTGGCTCACCTACGCCACCCAAGACGACGATTACAACTCCGACGTGTTTGTGGTGCCCGTGGACGGCAGCCGGGAACCCTTCAACCTCTCACGCCACCCGGATGGGGATTACAACCCGGTTTGGTCCGGCGACGGCAAGCGCCTCGCATTCACCAGCCAACGGGCCGGAGATGAAATGGACGTGTACTACATCAACCTCACCAAGGAGGAGGACGAAAGCACGGAACGCGACCGCAAACTGAAGGAAGCGCTCGAGGCCATGGAGGACAAAAAGAAGGGTAAGGACGGCAAGAAAAAGAAGGGCGGCAACAAGTCCAAGGGGAGCGGCGACACACCGGAGGAACCGGGCCCCGATGATCCGGCCGTGGATCCGAATTCCGAACCTGGAGCGGGCGAACCGGAAAGCACCGACGGGCCCTCCGAGTCACCCGATGGGGATTCCGAGGAGAAAGCCGAAGAGGATACGGACGAACCCCTCGTCATCGACTTCGATGGCATCCACGACCGCATCCACCGTATTTCGATCCCCAACTCCTACGAGCGGTCGCTAAGTTGGTCCCCCGATGGCAACAAGCTCGTATTCCAAGCGACCGTGAAGTCGAAATCGGCGGTCTACCAGCTCGAGTTCCCCAAGGCTGAAAAGCCCGCTCACTTCAGCGACACCCAGTTGGGGAGCGCCATGTGGTTGCCCGATTCCAAGCAGATCGTAGGTCAAGCCGATGGCCGACCTGCCTCGGTTTCGAACAAGGGTAAGGCCGAATACTTTGACTTCAGCGTGCGCTGGATCCGGGACTGGCGCGCCGTACGCGCCATCGCCTTCGACCAGGCCTGGCGGGCCATGCGCGACCGATTCTATGACCCCCAATTGAACCACCGGGACTGGAATCAAATCCGAGCCACCTACCGGCCCGTTGCGCAGCAGTGCCTGGGCCAGGGTGAATTCACCCACCTGATGAACATGATGCTCGGCGAACTGAACGCATCGCACATGGGTCACCGGGGCGGGGGCGAACCCCTTCCTGAGAATCCCAACGAGGACGCTTGGCAGCCCACCACCTACCAACTCGGTTTGCGTTACTCCCTGGACCACACGGGCCCGGGTCTGCGGGTCGAAAGTGTGATCCCTGGGAGCGCTTGCCACCGGGCTCGCTCCCAGGTCCTGGTCGGAGAAACCCTGACCCACCTGGACGGCACCGCCCTGGATGCCTCGGTCGACCTGGACCGCCTACTCACAATGGACCAGGTGCGCGACGTGGAACTCACGGTGCTCGATGCCGCAGGCGAAGCCCGCCAAGTCACCGTGCGGCCCACCTCTTCGGTGCGTGGCCTGCTGTACGACGAATTTGCCGAAGCCAACCGGGCCAAGGTGGAAGAATGGTCCAACGGCAAACTTGGCTACCTTCATATTCGCGGCATGAATATGGGATCCTTCCGCAAGATGGAGGAAGACCTGTTCGCCGCCGGACACGGCAAGGATGGACTCTTGATCGACGTGCGCTTTAACGGGGGCGGCAGCACAGCCGACCACGTTTTGACCGCGCTCACCCAGCCGGTGCACGCGATTACCCAATCCCGTGGCAGCGGGGAAGGATACCCCCAAGGCCGCAAGGTCTACGCATCCTGGAGCAAGCCCATCGTGGTGCTTTGCAACGAACACTCTTTCTCAAACGCGGAGATTCTGTCCCACGCCATCAAGCAAATCGGTCGGGGAACCCTGGTCGGCATGCGCACGGCTGGTGGCGTGATCAGCACCTCTAGCGTTGGCCTCCTCGACGGAAGCAGCGCCCGTATGCCCATGCGCGGCTGGTATCTCATCGATACCGGTCAAGACATGGAACTCAACGGCTGCCTGCCCCACATCCCCCTCTGGAACCAACCCGACGGTCCCGACGACCAACTGGCCCAGGCGGTGAGTTCCCTCGCCGCCACGGTCCAGAAGCTGGCCCAGGAGCCCCAATTGCCCCTGGTGCCCGCCGCGGACCTGCGGGCGAAGTGAGAGGGCGGCGGGGAGCCGCACGGCCGTGCGGCTCCTTCGCCAAGGGTTGTGAGAATCCGAATACTGCCCAATCCACCCACCATGCTCTGCCCCCTACTGCTCGCGCTCCTACCCCACGTCCCGGCCCAAACCGTCCAGGAATCCACGCCGCAACCTCCCAAAGTGGACCCCGGTTCGCTCCGTCTGCGCTACGAAGACGGTTTGGTCTTCGAATTCGGCACCGGCAAGCTGGTGGTGGAAGGTTTATTCGAGGTGGGCGCCTTCGTGACCGAGGGCGGCGCGTCGGCCGCACGGGACCCGGACTCGGACACCTATGTGAAGCGCATGCGGCCCGAGTTCGCGGGACAGTTTGATGGCGGCTGGCGCTTCCGCTTCGAACCCAAGTTCGATGATTCCGGTGTAGAACTGGAGGAAGCCTGGGTAGGCCGGGAGATATTCGATGGCGAAGCGCTATTGCGCCTAGGTCGCATGAAAGCCCCCTTCGGGCTCGAAGAGCTGCGCAGCCGCCGACACATCCACTTCCCACGCTTCTCCATCCTCAACCAATTCTCCCCCGCCGAGGATCACGGCCTGTTCGTCACCGGCCGGGAGGGCCGCTTCGAATACGGCATGGCGGTTTACAACGGCACGGGTGGTTCCGAGCAGGACGACGGCAAGGACATCGCCCTCTCGGGCATGTGGCACTCGGCAAACCCGATTGATTCGAAGGCCAACTGGCAAGTCGGCGCCGCCCTCACCTATGGCAAACAGGGCCAGTCCGTGGGCGGGGACCCCATCAAAAACGCTTCGGGCCAACCGGTTCTGGAATTCGCCCCCGGCGCCGAGCTCGACGGGGACCGCTTGCGCCTGGCCCTGCAAGGCGCCTGGTTCTCCGGCCCCCTGATGATTCAAGCAGAGGCCCTATCCGTACAGCAGGAGGTCACCGGCGGCGGTGCATCCGAGGATATGGATCTGCACGGTTTCTACGTGGATATCGCCCGGTCGCTCACCGGCAACGACTTGGACTTCGGCGGAGTGCACGACCCCGATGATTCCTGGCTCCTGGCCCTGCGCCTCTCATCCCTGCAAATCGGGGATGACCTGGAAACCCCGGGACTGCTCACCCCCGGAACCTACGCGGACTCCATCGATTCGGTCTCCCTGGGCCTCCACTGGATCCCAGGCTCCCACATGATCGTACGCCACGCATGGACCCACTCCTGGTACGGCGACACGGTCACGATCGACGGCGCAGACGTGGACGACGAGGGCATGTTCACGGTCGAATTGCAGCTACACTTTTAGTCCGCGGACCCCCATCCGCCTCCCAACGGACTTCACCCAAAGGTACCTCGTCAATCCCGGCCGCAAACGCCGCGGTAGTTGCAGCTGTTGCAGGGGAAGCCGCCCTGGCCGGGGTCGGGTACGCAGGGAAAGTCGCGTTCGTTGCCCACGCCCTTGTCGGCGTTGAAATGCACTTCGCGCATGGCGCCCATGGTTTCGATCATGCGGGTGCGCATCTCCTCGCGTTCTTCCGCGTTGAGGCGCTGTTCTACGATCTCGCCCTGTTGCAGGTAGGCGTCGTAGCAGATCACGTTGTCGGGATCCACATCCCAGGAGGCCACGGCGTACTCAACGTACACGGCCAACTGGAAGGCATCCCTGGGGTTGGGACGCCCGGTTTTCCAATCGTATACGTGCACCATGCCCGAGGCATCCCGGAAGGCGAAGTCCGGAATGGCGTAGACCTTGGTTCCCTCAAAATCGAAGGTCGACATCTCTTCGCAGGCCAGGTAGCCGGCGGGATCCGCCTCCCGGGCGGGCGCCAAGGCCGGACTGTCCAGGAAGTTGTCGATGGACTGCTGCATGCGTTCTATGTAGC
>JARGOW010000285.1 GCA_029212955.1 Planctomycetota bacterium
ATGGCCAATCCTCCCAAATTCATGACCCAGGCGCTCTTGGTCATGGCACTGGAACCGCCACCATTGCCGCGCAACCACGAGAAGGCTGTCAGAAGGAAGCCCAATAGGAAGAAGTACAAGGCCCGGTAGAAGAAGTCGAAACGGTAGAAGTCGACCTCCATACCAATCCGTGCGTATTCTCCCCGGTCCTGGGCCCGAGCATGGAGAAGGCCCGCAATGCGAATCGCTTCCGTGGAAAAAGTCGAACCATCCATGCGCGCCGAGAAGGCGGAACCCAGGGCTTCCAGAGCCGGTAGGTTGGCCATGGCGTCGGGATCCCCTGCCAAACAAGCCTCGATCAAGTCAGGCCACGCATACCACTCGGGATTGGACTCGGAATCACTTGTAGGCGGGAACATCGCCAATCCGCCGTAGTTGCGGTGGCGCAGTTGCTCCAAAGTTCCGATGAGGCTTTTCCAGCTGGGATCGATGGTCCCCTGGTTGGTGCTTTGGGCCACACGAACTTTGATCTCAGCGGACTGGGAAAGCCACTGGGGAAGTTCGGGGTCGGAACCCGAGAACATACCCGAAAGGGCCGGCACCGCCTGGGCTGGAAGCTTGTAGCCACCGAAATTGGCCACACGCAATAGATCCTCCAGTTCGAGGAAGTTGCGCGAAAGCGTCAGCATTTGTCGCTCGACCGTGCTGCGCTGCTTGCTGTCCTTGCGACTCGCTTCCTGCGCCTTGATCATCAAGGCGGAGCGCACGGTGAGGATCTCGTTGTAGCTGTAGTGATCGCGTTTTTCCTTGCCTACCACATTCAGGCCGAGGGCAACGGTCACGTCCTTGAGGTCCACGACAAAGCACGGGTACTCACTGGCTTGCTCGGGGAAAAAGATGCAGTCCAGCATCCACCCGATCGGGGTCAGTTTGTCCTCGGGTGCGAAACCGGTGGTCTGGATTCCACGCTTGCCGTTGTAGCGCAGCAATTTGAACCCGGCCATCGTGTCCAAGGGCTTGATTCGGCCGCCTTCTTGAATGGCCAATCGCGCCCAGGCATCCAGAACCTCAGACGAGTATTCAAAGGTGCGCTTGGGGTAGTTTTCCGCCGGGCCGTGGGTCACTCCCGGGCCATGATTGTGGCCCGTATGGTCGTTGGGATCTTGATTGACTTGCCCGGTTGCGGGTCCTGCGGCCCACAGGCCAAGCAGGACCAGAAATCCTAGCAGGTTCGGACGCATGTTTTTGAAGACCATGATTACGCCACCTCCCCACGCGCGGCATCGCGCATTTTACTTTGCTTATTGAGATAACCCCGGAGACGCTGACCAAAGGTGATCAGCATGCCGAGAGCAATGACCCAGCACGAGTACTCAGGCCACTTGTCCGAGGGGTTGCGAACCACCGCAAAGGTGGAGAACAACGGAGTGCCCGGGGGAGCGTCGGCGGGGCCCCAGCTGGATTGGAACATAACGAGTCCGTTCTCCCGGAGCGGTTCATTCATGGAGATGTGCACGGGTCGACGATCGTCTCCCTCGATACGCAGCACATCGCTGGAGAACACACTGGCGATTCGGGTTCGCGGGTGCTCCTTCTTCGTGAAGGTCTCCAGTTGAACTTCAAAAGGAAGGGGGTATCGCTCGCGGCGCAGTTGCAAGGAGAACGGTCGCCCATCCCATTCCACAACAAACGGAACGGAAGTTCTGCCCCATAGAATTCCTGTGGAACCTTCGGTGCCAACGGACGAGTCCTTGGGCACCACGGTGGCGAAGACCGTGGCGAAGTTGCCTCCGGATTCGGGATTCAGTTTGTGCTCCTGGATGGCAAACCCGTCCACAACCGGGAACCTGGAGTTCCAACGCGGCCCCTTGGGCATGACAGAGGCATTGGGCACAAAATATTGCAAGTGAACATCGAAGGGCAATCCCTCGCCGCTCAGAACACGAACATCATCGCCCTCCAGTGAGCGCACGACTTTGTCTCCAGCCGCCCACTCGTTGTTCGAAGAATCCCCCTGTACGTCGATGACTGCGACCTCCCAAAAGTCATAGCTGACAAAGTCCGAGGCCTTCTGCCCTTCGTACAAGGTTACGTGGCCTTCGATTCCGCCCATCATTTTGACCAGGCCGGCCAAGAGCAGAAATGCGATGCCCCCGTGCACGATCAAGACGCCTAGGGTGCGCTTGGATTTGCGCATGCGAACAAAGCCCCCAACGAACAGGTTGATCGCCAGGAGAATCATCAGTGTCAGCGCACCCGGCAAGGGGATGGCCAAGGGACCCACGTGGTGAATCACACCGTACGAATTGAAGTACTTCTCTTGGGCGGAGAAGAGGCCCTCTTCCGCCGACTGGATCGTGCCCAAGAAGGTCAGGATAAACAGCCCGACCAGGAGCGCGGTGCATAGGCCAAAGGAGCCAAAGATCCGCACAAAAAGGTTGTTGGTTTTCTTCATTGGGAGGACTCCCACTTAAGGCTGGCAACGAAGGCTCTCACGTCCGCTTCCAGGGGTGCCGTGGCGGCGGTCGGTCCGACCACTTTCACGAAGAGTGTTTCCTTTTGGCCTTCGACGATGACGGCGAACATGGTGTCGCCATCGCCTTTGGCTTCCCCGCCCATTCCGGTATATGCGCCCATGAGATGGACCCAGAACGCCGATTGTCCAAGGCAGTCGATGCGTTCGCCTTCCAGAAGTTGGGCTTCGGGCAGGGGATTCAATCCCAATTGATCCCGCCACCGATTGATGTTGGCAGGCACACCTCCAGCGGCACCTCCCAACACGGTGACGGACAGGTCCACGCCCCCGGGAAGGTCAAAGCCCAAAAGGCGCATTTGCCTGGGTGCCTGCTGGGTCCATCCGTCGGGCACCTGGTGGAGCAATTCGCGGTCGGCATTGGCCATGTCCGCTTTGCTGGGGGCTCCGGGGAAGGTGAGTGATTTAACGAAGGCATCGAAGTTGGGTTTTTCCTGGTCGATCACGTCCTTGGGCCCCACCATTTTAAGGAAGACCATGGTGTTGTCTTGCTGGACGATCAAACCCACCAGGGAACCCTCGGCAATTTCTCCCCCACCCATGCCATCGGAGAAGGGGCCACTCGCTTCCACTCGCACCGCATCCAGTGCGAACAGTTCGGTTGTGGGCAGGGCCTTGATTTGTTCGGGCGTCATCGGGTCCGCTCCAAATTGGCTGAGCCAACGGTTCACGTTGTCAGCGATTCCACCAGCCCTGCCGGGAAGTGCGGCCAGATAGCAGGAGGCATCCTCGCGACCCGCGACCTTTAGGTTGAGCAACCGAAGATCCGTGGGATCGTTTAGAACCCAGCCCTCGGGTAGGTCGTACACGAAGCGGGGAGCTGTTGGGGCCATTCCGGCGCCGTGTCCACTGTGGGGTTCGGCTGCTTGGCGAGGCCCAAAGCGCTCCACGCTGGTGGTACTCACGCCTGTCCATTCGGGACGGCCCAGGTCGGTTTGGGCCCGGCGCTCCATGGTCGCTTGCTCGCCCACGCCACCGCAGGCGGCCATCAGGCCAACCAGCCCCAAGGAAAAGGCGTACTGGAACGCCCATTTGGCCCGATTTGCTTCACTTTTGAACGTGCACATGGGGGTATGGAAACCTTTTGAATGGGAGGAATCAATCCCTCCCGGGACTTCCCGAACGACCTCTTGCTATTGGGCAAGACCGGGGCTTCGGGGGCTATTTTTGACGGCTAGCCACGTATTCGGTGATTTGGATGAGACTCCTGCGTGCGGTGGTATCCGGCAGGGTCATGAGACGTTGTAAGGCCTGGGTTAGTAGCCCATGGGCGCGTTGTTTTGCGTGGGCGATTCCCGGTTCGAGATCGCATGCCGACCTTAAGGCATCCATACGAGAACCCGTACAAGGATCCCGGAAGGCGCTTTCAATGGCCTTGCGGCCGGCAGCATCGGCGTTGGCGTACACGTGCAATACGGGCAGGGTGACCTTTCCGTCCTCCACATCATTGCCCACACTTTTGCCCACAACCGACGCCTCCCCAGTCAGATCGAGCACATCGTCGATAATCTGAAACGCCAATCCCAAATCCTCGCCAAACCCGCGCATCATTCGTGCCTGTTCTGAGGCAGGTTCCTCCGGGGAATCAGGGTAACGCGCACCCAACTCGCATGCGGCGGCATACAGCTCCGCGGTCTTGGCTGAGGCCACCCCTTCGTACTCCTGTTGGCTCATTCCGAAATCATATCGGCGGGCCGCTTGCTCCAATTCGCCGGCGCAAATGCGCTGGGCGCCCATGGAAAGCACCCTGGCAGCCAGATTCGAGCTCAAGCAGGTGGAGAGGTGGAAGGCGCGGCTGTAGAGCATGTCCCCCATCAGAATGGCGGTTTGCTCGTCCCAAACCACATGCACACTGGGCAGGTTGCGACGGACGTCAGCCCCATCCAACACATCGTCGTGCACGAGGGTGGCCAGGTGGATCAACTCAAGAACGGCGGCCACTTTGGGGTGCTCGTCGGTCAGGCGCCCGGTGGCTTGGCCGCAGAGCAAGACCATGGCTGCGCGCAATTCCTTCCCGCGGAACCGGGCCACGTGGGCGGTACGCTCCCCCACCAAGCCCTCGGTGGAAAGGGCCTCAATTAGCACCTGGCGCATCCGTTCCAGATCCGCTTGCACGGGGGCCAGTAATTCTTCAAGGGAGAAGGTGGTTGGACTCATGACTGGGTATCCTCGATAGCTTCGTCGGGCGTATTCCCGCTCTCCGTAGTGCCTTGGAATTTATGCCAATCCTCTGGATGGTTGAGATTGGCAAAAAGATCCGTGAATCCTTCGGGAAGGGGCAGCCATCGGACGCCATCTGGGTTCGAGGGCTCGTCGGTTCCCAAGAAGCTGGTCATGCGGCGGCGCCCGGATTGAACCGCCGCGTCCACACGCGCGAGCCAATCCTTGTGGTAGAGCGCGAAGAGCGGTTCAGGTGTTTCGGGAGTGCCGTACAGAATCGCCCGGTCCCCCACCTCAACGGCTCGCAATAGACCTCGGATGCTATCTGCGCTTAAGGCGGGCAGATCGCAGGCCACAATCAAAACCCAAGGGGTAGAACTATGGCGCAGAACCGCCTGCAGGCCGCCGATCGGCCCCATACCGGGCTCCGCATCCAAAATGCAATCCAGCCCCATATCCCCATAACGCTCTTCGGAACCCGTACTCAAGAACACACGCCCAACATGGGGCTCCAACAAATCATGGGCATGCTGAAGCAAGGACTTGCCCCGATGAATGAGCAGGGCCTTGTCCTCGCCCATACGGCGGCTCATTCCACCGCAAAAGACAACCCCGGTCACCTCAGCGGCTGCGAGTCCCGGCGCCTTTTCCATGTGATCCACAGCGACGCCCCTGGTCTCAATCGTCCTTGGGCGGATCTCCGCCGTCGATCTTGGGCGAATCGTCGGGACTGTCGTCCTTGATACCCTTCTTGAATTGGGTGATGCTGCTGCCCATGGCGCGGGCCAATTCGGGCAGCTTCCGGCCTCCGAAGAGCACCAGTACAATCAGAAGGACAGGTAGCATTTCCTGCCACCCGATCATTGCGAAGGGAATGTGATTCATGTCGCGATACGCTT
>JARGOW010000286.1 GCA_029212955.1 Planctomycetota bacterium
GCGAGATGTGGCGTTGGATTTTTGCGCCGCCGCGGGCGCGTTCGGCGCACCAGGACATCTTGAGGCTCTTTTGGGCGCGCGTGATCCCCACGTAGGCCAGTCGGCGCTCCTCTTCGATGGTGTCCTCTTTGGCGGAACGGGTATGGGGCAGAAGGTTCTCTTCCAGGCCCACGAGGAACACGCGGGGAAACTCAAGACCCTTGGAAGCGTGCAAGGTCATGAGAGTGACCGCGCGCTTGCGTTTCGCGTCTTCCGCGTCCGGGCTGTCATTGGCCGATAGGGTCAAGCGATCGAGAAAGCCGTTAAGCGTGGGGCGCTTGAGCTTCTTGACGTAGTTCTCGGCGTAGTTCATGACCTCGAGCACGCCTTGCCAGCGCTTTCCGCGCTCCTCTTCGGTCTTGTACAGCCGGTGAACTTCTTCCTCGTACCCGACCAGGTCCACGACCTGTTGGATGAGTGTGGGCAGGTTGTTTTTCTTGTCGGGGTTTTCCTTGCGCAGGAGTCGTAAGTTTTCGAGCAGGCGCTGGACGGGGGCCACGCGCTTGAGCGAAACCCCATCGATCTGGTCCGCCTGGAGGAAGGCTTCACAGGTGGAGATGCCCTGGTCCGTGGCATACCGGATCACCCGGTCCTGGGTCGTTTTGCCCACGCCCCGGGGCGGGGAATTCATGATGCGCAGGAGCGAGGACTCGTCATCCTGGTTGGCGAGAAGCTTCAGATAGGCCAGCACATCGCGCACTTCCTTGCGATCGAAGAAACTGAGTCCGCCCACCAGCACGTAGGGGATTTCCTTGAGCCGCAGCTCGACCTCAAAGGGGCGCGCTTGCAGGGCCGTGCGGAATAGGATTGCAAAATCGTCGTAGTCGTAGCCGTGTTTGATCCCGTCGAGGATGTCGCGCACGGTGTGCTCGGCTTCAATGGTCTCGTCGCGCATCTGCACCGCGATGACAGGCTCGCCCGGTCCGGCGTGTGAGCGCAGGGCCTTGTCGTGCCGTGAGGTGTTGTTGACGATCAAGCGATTGGCACATCCGATGATCTGTTCCGTGGACCTGTAGTTGGTCTCCAGGCGAACGGTGTGGGCCTCGTGGTAGGTGCGGTCGAAGCCCAGGATTTTTTGGATGTCCGCACCGCGCCAGCCGTAGATGGATTGGTCGTCGTCGCCCACCACGCAAAGGTTGCGGTGGCCCTTGGCCAAGGCGTTCACGATCTCGAACTGGGGGCCGTTGGTGTCCTGGTACTCGTCCACCAGGAGGTACTGGTAGCGCAGCTGATAGGCGGCGCGGATGCGCGCGTCCTTGAAAAGGATCAGTGCCTTGAGCAGCAGATCGTCGAAGTCCACCCGCCGTGTGCGCTCCAGGGTGGCCTGATAGCGCATCCATGCTTTGGCCACGAGTTCTTCTTCATCGGCGCCGGGTCCGTCGAGCAAGCGCTCGGGGGTCAGCAGTTTGTTCTTGGCCAGGGAGATGCGTGAGAGCACATCCCGGGGCTTGAGGCGCGCCTCGGGGATGTGCAATTCGCGCAGGGCGCCTTTGATCGCGGTCAGCTGGTCGGAGGGGTCGCAGATGCTGAAGCCCTGGGGCCAGCCCAGCTCCTCCTTGTGGTCGCGCAGGAAGCGCAAGCAGAAGGAGTGAAAGGTGCCCACCGTCAGCCCATCTGCCACATTTTTCCCCACCAGCTTGGCGATGCGCTCCTTCATTTCGGCCGCGGCCTTGTTCGTGAAGGTCATGGCCAGGATGGACTCGGGCTGGACCCCTTTCGAGAGCAGATAAGCAATGCGCACCGTGATCACGCGCGTCTTGCCGGTTCCCGCACCAGCCAGGACCAGGAGCGGGCCCTCGATCGTTTCCACAGCATCGAGCTGTTCGGGGTTCAAGCTGTCGAGAAGTTGTTTCATGGGGGCGGGGAAACTAACAAAGGGGGGAGTCTAGACTCCAGGTTCCCGTGGGGTTCCTTGGCCCAAGTGTTCAGAACCGGGCTCGCCCCAAGGATTATCGGAAAGCACCAATTCCAAAGGGCCTGGCGCCCGATAGGCTGTGGGTGGTGGGCCTCCTGCCCACACCTTCCAGCCTCGAGATCCCCCCATGAGTGTCCCCAACGCTTCCCATCATACAACGGACGCGGTCGTGCGCCGAGTGGCAGCCACGGGCAATGGTCCGAAGAGCCGCGGAGCCATGGTCATCGGGGCCAGTTCTGGAATGGGAGAGGCCCTGGTGCGCCTGCTGGCCCAGCAGGGCTACACCGTGGGAGCTGTGGCCCGGCGGAGTGAACGGCTCGAAGCCCTAGCCCAGGAAATGGAACTGGAGCCCGGGCGGGTGGTGGTCCTCGCCCAGGACGTGACCGACACGGATGGGGTGCAGGCGGCTTTCGCGGCCTTGGCCAGCCAGGTCGGCGAGGTGGAGCTGTTCATCTACGCTGCCGGGGTCATGCCCGAGGTGGGGCCCACCGAATACAACACACAAAAGGACTTGCGGCAGGTGGCCGTGAATCTGGGCGGTGCCATGGCCTGGTGTAACGAAGCCGCCAACCTGTTCCAGAGCCAGCGTTCGGGAACCCTGGTGGGCATCGGTTCCGTGGCGGGCGATCGGGGTCGCAAGGGCAATCCCGCGTACCACGCCACAAAGGCTGGCTTTGCCACCTATCTGGAATCCCTGCGAAATCGATTGTCCGAGGTCGGAGTACACGTGCTAACCATCAAACCTGGCATGGTGGAAACGCCCATGACCGACCACCTGGACGAATTGATGTGGCCCATCTCGGCCGAGAAAGCTGCAGAAACGATCCTCGGGAGCGCCCAGCGCGGATTCTTCAATACCCGCTATGTGCCCATGCGATGGTGGGCTGTGGCGACTGTTATCCGTTCGATCCCGTCCTTCCTCTTTAAGAAGATGAGCATCTAATGGGTGTTTCGAGCTCCTTGGAAAATGCCTTGGCGGGCGTGCCGTCCGGTTATCGATTCGTGGAGGGCTGGGGCATGGTCTCCGGATCCCATTCGCGTTTCGTTCGGCCGGAAACCGTGGAGCAATTGCAGCTGGTGATGAAAGCATGCCAGGAGGAAGGCGTGCTCATGACCCTGCGCGGATCTGGGTGCAGTTACGGAGACGCGAGCCATACCGAGCCCCAGGAGAACCGCGCGAGTCTCGTGATCGACTTGACGGGCTTGAACCGCATTTTGGATTTCGAGTCCCATGGGGAAGGTCCCGATGGCAAGCCGGCGGGATATGCAAACGTGCAAGGTGGGGTGACCTTCGGCCAATTGTGGAAGCACATTTTGCCCCAGGGTCACTGGCCCCGGGTGGTTCCGGGAACCATGCAGCCTACGATCGCCGGCGCCGCGTCCATGAACGTGCACGGCAAGAACAACTACATGGTGGGCGCCATGGGGGCCAACCTACGCGCCGTGGATTTGGTCACGCCCGATGGGGAATTGCACACCTTGAAGCCAGGGGATGATTTGTTCCGTGCGGCCATCGGTGGCATGGGCCTGCTCGGTTGCATCACACGCTTGGAGATGCGCACCCAGCCCGTTCACTCGGGCAACGTGGCCGTGCGCGGGGTCAGCGCCACTTGTGTGGGGGACATGATGCGGGTCATGGGCGAGCATGAGGACAGCACCTATTACTCGGTGGGCTGGGTGGACTGTTTCGCCAAGGGAAAGGCCGCAGGCCGTGGCCTGATCCACCTGGCGCGGCATTTGAAACCAGGCGAAGATCCCGAGCCGGACAAGACCTGCAAGCTCTCCTATCAGCAACTGCCCGCGTCGATTCTAGGTTTCCCGAAGAACGAGGTCTGGCGACCCCTGCGCATTCTCAACCGGGACTTGGGCATGCGGAATTTGAACCGTGCCAAGCACTTTATGGGCAAGCGCGAGGCGAAAAAGGGCGAGTACTTGCAGAGCCATGCGGGTTTCAACTTCCTGCTCGATTTTGTGCCCAACTGGAAGTTTGCCTACGGTCGAAAGCATGGCCATGGCCTGATCCAGTATCAGCCCTTTTTGCCCAAGGAATCCGCCCAGGGGGTCTTCGAGGAATTGCTTGCCCTGTGCCAACAGCGTGGCTTCGTGTCCTATCTGGGCGTGCTCAAGCGCCACCAGCCCGATGACTTCTTGCTGACCCACGCGGTGGATGGATGGAGCCTGGCCATGGATTTCAAGGTCACCCCGCAAAACCGCGGCCGCCTATGGGACTTGTGCGATGCCATGACCCAGGTTGTGCTCAAGGGCGGGGGGCGCTTCTACTTCGCCAAGGATTTGGTCATTGGCCCTGGCGCATTGCGCCGTGCGTTCGATGGGGAATCGGTTCAGAAATTCCTGGAGCACAAGCGGGACCTGGATCCAAAAAATCTTATGCAAAGCGACCTCTACCGGCGCGTGCTCGAACCGTACAACGCGCCCGTGGACTTGCCCCTGACCCACTATTAGGGGCGGGGATGCCCGTGCGCCCCTGGTTTTCTGGTGGAGCATCGGGGTAGGGGGGAGCGGAATGGAAAGGAGTTGGTACGATCGAAGTGGTCGACATCACTTTCATTTTTTTTCAATCATTCCCATCGAATTCATCTGCCCAAGAACACCGTGGAGAGCCGGGGTCGGATTTCGAACCGCAAGCGGATTCTCGTTTGCCTGTTGGCCCCTTTCATGGGGCTGATCCTGGCTGAGGTCGGGGTTCGAGTACTCGGCGTGGGCCCCGCTCCTCCGCCTGACAGCGAGGGCAACCTGTTCGAAACCGTGGAGGATCCCATTTTGCTGTACACGAATGCGGCTTCGAGCATGAAAACCCTGCACTACCGGGCCGGCGCTGGTTTCCGTGGAACCGTGGTCATGCGGACCAATGCACAACGTTTTCGTGGGAATGAGGTCCCCCTGGAAAAGCCGGATGGGGTGACCCGGGTGGTGTGCCTGGGGGACAGCCATACCTGGGGCGACGGGGTTTCGGAAAGGGAAGCATGGCCGGCTCAACTTCAGAATTTGGCGGGCGATCGGGTTCAAGTGATGAACTGCGGGGTGAGCGGGTACGACACCTTGCAGGAAGCGCTTTGGTACGAGGAGTACGTGGAGCGTTTCGATCCGGATGTGGTCCTGCTGGGGTACTTTGCCAACGATGTGGCGGCTCGGGGATTGCAGGACCCGACCCAAACCGTGGAGGCTGCCATCCGATGGACCCATCCCCGGCGCCCGGGTTGGGTCATGGACGTTCGTCAGAAGTCCGTACTTGCGGATGTGGTGCTGGATGCTGTGTTTCGCTGGCGAAGGGGAGCTTCCCAGGAAAACAACTGGACGGCATGCCACACGCAGGAAGGACCGGGATGGATTCGGGCCAGGGAGGCGCTGCTTCGTTTGCGCGACCGTTGCGCCGCCAAGGGACGCGATTTCCGCGTCGTCATGATCCCCGCGCTGGTTCCCTCCTCCGAGGGGTTCGTCTCCCACGGTTCATTCGAAGTCGTGTCACAATTTTGCGCCGACGAAGGCATCGCATGTTTCGATGGGGAAGCGGCCCTACTGGGCATCATGGAGCCGGGCAATCCCCATGGACTGCGGGTCTCCACCGGGGAT
>JARGOW010000287.1 GCA_029212955.1 Planctomycetota bacterium
TCCGGCAGGCTTCTTGGAGAATGGGAGTGGGCTCGGCACCTCGCTGGCAGGGCCATCCGCCTTGGGCACCAAGTGATAGTCGGCGTATTGGGTGAAGGGCCGGTCGGACTCCTGGGCGAGCAAGCTACGAATCCTGCGTCGGACCTCCAGACCCAGTCGGCCGCTGGCGTCGCGTACTTCCCGCGGCACGGTTTCCAGGGTTTGCTTTTGATCGGCCCGCAATTGCTCCCAGAGTAGCCCTCCGAACACCCCGGCGGGCAGCAGGATCAGTACCGCGTATAGATAGACAGCGGTGCGCGGGCTTCGAAGGCCTTGGATCAAGTTGCGGACAGGGGAGGGCATGGGGTTCACATTAAGGCAACAGCCCCCGGAGCGCTATGCACCGGAGGCTGATCTCGGATTCCTTGCTCGCTTCTATTGCGGGGAGGATCCCACAAGGGACGGTCTAGGCATCGTGCCAGCGGTAACCTTTCCCGCGCACGGTTTGGATGAGCGTGGGTTGGGTTGCATCGGGTTCCACCTTGCGGCGCAGGCCCACGATGTGAATGTCCACGGTACGCGTCTCGATGTTGGCACTCTTGTAGTGCCAAACGTCCAGTAACAAATCGTCACGGGTCACCACGCGGTCCGAGTGTTGGATCAGGTAGGCGAGGATGTCGGCCTCGCGGGGGGTCAGGGGGATGACCTGACCATCGCGATGCACCTCGAGTCGAGCCAGGTCCACCCGGATGTCCCCGGGGAGTTCCAGGATCTCAGCCGGACTGCTGTCCATGTTGACCCGGCGGAACTGGGCTTCAACCCGGGCGACCAACTCGCGGGGCGAGAAGGGCTTTTTCATGTAGTCGTCGGCGCCGGCTTCCAGGCCACGAATGAGATCATCCTCGCCGGCCATGGCCGTGAGGATGAGAACCCGGGAGCGAACCCCGTCGGCGCGCAGGTTGCGCAGGATGTCGATGCCGTTCATGCTAGGTAGCATCAGGTCGAGGACGATCAGGTCCGGGGCGTTGGCGCGAACGCTCTCGAGGGCTAGCTTCCCGTCGTGAACCACCGATGCTTGAAAGCCTGCCACGTTGAGGGCGTCTTCGATGCCGAGGGCTAGGGCTTGCTCGTCTTCGACAACCAAAACGGTGCGTGTTTTGGATTGGGAGTGTGCTGATTGAGGCATGGTCTCTGGGGGCAGGGGATACGGAAGCTTTACCTGCGTGATCAGGGGCTTCGGGGGTGCCGGGAAGGGGCCGTAGGGAGAGGAAACCCTTCCACTATCCATAGTGGGGTTCCAGTGGCTACCTACGGATGAACTCCGAGAAGTGTGCATGAATCCCTCAAAATTGAGGGGGCCCTGGGCCCTGTGCCTCTTTCTGCGCGGGAGGGCGCCGCGCGACGGCTCTAGCGGGGCACGATGGGCAGCACCTCGCGGGCCCAGGTGGGCAGCCCATTGCGCTCCAGCGCGGTCAGCCCGAGCCATTGCAAACCTTCCAGTTCCTGGGCTCCTTCATCGGGTTTGCCCGACAGGATCCACGCGGCGGCCATCTCCAGCCGCAGGGCTGCTGGGTCGCTGGTGGCCGATGTGGCGCGTTTTGCGTAGCGCTTGGCCTGGCGGTAGCTGCGAACGGCGGACTCGTAGGAGCCCACGGAAACGTGGTCGCGGGCGAAGATCAAATGCTCGCCGGCCAGGAAGGAATTCTCTTCCGCACTCTTGTCGTCCAAGCGCGCGAATTGGGCCTGTTGGTGGCAGACATTGGCGTCGGTGACCGATAGTTCGGGGTCGGCAAAAGTGAGCAGGACCTGTGCGACCTCCGGCCTCCCATGGCGCAGGCAGTAAAGACCCCAGTTGCGAATGTAAGAAGGCTCAAAGGCTCCGCTATCCACCGCCGGCTTGAGGTGCGTGCGAAGGGACTCCAAATCCACCCGGTTCACATCCATGCGCACGCGGTTGCTGTGGGCTGGGGTGAAGTTGGGGTTGAGCTCCAATGCGCGTGCGAAGGCCTCGTCAGCAGCCTCGTATTCTTCGGCGATAGCGAGGGCGCGTCCCCAATCGCTGAGCAACCCCACCCCATGGGGGCGCTTGACCAGCAGGCTTTCGAATTGCGGGCGAAGGTCGTGAAGCCATTTGTCCGTGGCTTCACCCGCCAGCTTGGGCGGGTTGGTGGCATGGACGGCGAAGTCCAAGGCCATGGGGGAATCGGGGGCTAACTCGAGAGCCTCCTCCAGCGCGGTCGAATCATTCGGGCCCTGCGCGAGGGCCCAACCATGCCGCAAAAACTCCACTCCCCAGAAAGCCTGAGCGGCAGCCAAGAGCAAGCATGCGGCGGCCAGGCCACGCCCAATCTTGGCGGAGCGCGGCGTGCGCATGGGGCCCATAGCCATGCCGAAACAAATCCATGCCAGGGGATGCGAAGCCACAGGACCGAGTAGGGGAGCATTCCAAAAGGCCATGACCAGTATGCCCACGGCGGCGATGGAGGGCACGATACGCGTGCGGTCCTGTTCGATGAGGTTGCCCAGGGCCCGGCGTAGGATCCAGAGGACTAGGCCGATCCAAAGCAAACCGAGTGGCCATCCAAGTTCCGCGATGGCGATCAGGAAATCGTTGTGCGCGTGCTCCACTTCGATGGCGTTTTGGAATTGATTTCCATGGCTGCTAGCCTCGATCTCGGCCTGGGAGCGGAAGGGGGGGAAGGCTTGCTGGAATTGTCCAGGCCCCACACCCGCGAGTGCGTTGGCATTGGACATGGCCAGGCTGCCTTTCCAGACTTCCAACCGAACATCCAGCCCCTGGACCCGGTCATCCGACAGGGTGTTGTCCTGGGCTTCGGCCACGACGGGCTCGAGCGGAGGGCTTTCTTGCCAGGTGCGCAGCCCCATGGCCAGCGCGCACACCAGGCTCATGAGCAACAACAGGCGGCCTGCCCGGGCGCTGGGCTTGGATCGAATCCCGCAAAGGAGGCCAACCGAAGTCATGGTGAACAGGCCCAGCACGCCCGCATACACCGGGGACCAGCCCAGGAAAAAAGCGACCAAGGCCGCCGAGCTGAGCAGGATCGTCCCGATGGTCAAGTGATGGCTGCGCAGGAATCCTGCCACCGCAAAAACCGTTGTGGGAATGAGCACCTCGGCCAGGTCGCCCCGGTTGCCAAATTGCAGACTGGCCCAAAGGGCGGGGTTCAGGGATCCCGTTTGACCGGTACTGACCAGCCCGGCAATCAGGCCGACCAGACAGGCCGCGGCCAACCAGGAGGCCATAGCCAGGAAAAACCTCCGGCCGCGCTTGTCGATGCTGCAACCAAGCGCGAAGCAAAGAGCCGAGGTCGCAAAAACCACGGAGCTGCGGCGGGCGGCGAAGGTGTCGATCTGGAAGAAGCTGCGGCCGAGCACGATCAGGGCCAGCAGTAGCAGGATCCCATGGGGCCAGCCGAGCCGCTTGCCGTTGGGCCCCAAGACCATGACGAGCCCGGCGGGAAGGAAGAGGGGGAGCACCCAACCCGGCCCGGCACTCTCCGTGCTCGGGACACCTTGCAGTACGGGTAGCAAGGCGATCGCAAAAAGCGGCAGGGCGGTCAGGATCGCAAGCCACGCGTCCCAGCCAAGTCCCTTTTCTTCAGGTTCGATCGCGGCTGCCTTCTTCTTATTGGCCATGGGGTGGCGGTTCGTTTAGGCGCCGGGGGAACCCGTGGCACTGGCCACGATGGCGTCCACGAACGCGGTGGGGTCGAAGGGGTCCAGGTCCTCGAGGGTCTCGCCGGTTCCCACGTACATGACGGGCAACCCGAGGGCCCCCTGAATGCCGAAGACGGCCCCGCCGCGGGCGGTGCCATCCAACTTGGCGATAATCAAACCGTCCACGTCCACGGTGGCGGTGAATTGCTTGGCTTGCTGCACGGCGTTTTGACCGTTGGTACCATCGAGCACCAGCCAGGTTTGGTGGGGAGCTCCGGGCATTTGCTTGTCGATGACCCGACGGACCTTGGAGAGTTCCTCCATCAAATTGTGTTGGGTATGCAAGCGGCCGGCCGTGTCGACCAGCAGCACGTCCACGCCCCGGGCCTGGGCGGCGGCCACAGAATCAAAGGCCACGGCGGCCGGGTCCGCGCCGTCGTGCTTCTGACGCACGATTTCCGCACCGTTGCGGTTGGCCCAGATCTCCAATTGGTCCGCAGCGGCGGCGCGGAAGGTGTCCGCGGCGCCCAGCAGGACTTTCTTGCCCTGGGATTGGAAGCGGTTGGCGAGTTTTGCGATGGAGGTGGTCTTGCCCGAGCCGTTGACGCCCACCACCAAAATCACAGTGGGCGTATTTTGGAAGAAGGTCTCCTCCGGCGGGGCCGCGTCCAGGCGCGCGAGTAGGGTGTCGCGCAGGCAGCGGCGCACGTCGTCCTCGCCCTTGAGTTCCCCGCGCTTGTGCAGGCGCGCTAATTCCTCCACCAAAATGCCGGCCACGGGACCCAGATCCGAGGTGTAGAGCAGCTCCTCTAGTTCGTCGAGCAACTCCTGGTCGATGGGGCGGCCACCCCGGAACAATCCAGTGAGGCCGTCGGAAATGGCCGCGCGGGTCTTGCTCAAGCGCGACTTGAAACGATCGAACAATCCCATGATCTAGACCTCGGGGGTTTTCTCGGGGGTGGGGGTGGTCGCCTGGCGCTTGCTCTTGATCTTGTCCAGGATGCCGTTGATGAAGGATCCCGAGTTGGAGGTGGAGAAGCGCTTGCCGAGCTCGATGGCCTCGTTGATGGCCACCTTGGGTGGGATGTCATCGCGGAAGAGCAGCTCGTAGGTGGCCAGTCGCAGCACGTTGCGATCGATGACCGCCATCCGGTGGATCTCCCAGTTTTGTGCGACGGCCTGGATCTCGGCGTCGATCTCCGCGCGCTGCTTACTCGTGAAGTGAATCATCTCACGGGCGTAGGTACGCGTATCCCGGTCGGTTTCTTCCTCGCGAAGGAAATCATCCAGGTCATCCAGGATAGTTTCCCCCAACAGGTCGACTTGGTAGAGAAATTGCAAACACAGCTCGCGGGCGCGGGTGCGTTTTTTGATCGGTAGGTTTTGCTGGGACATGGGGGGATCGGTAGGGGAACCGAAGGTTTGTGCGGAGTAGGAGGATTAGCCGAAGGGGTCGGCTGCGTGGTCGAGGGCTTGCAGGGTCTTGATGGCCGCAGCAGCGACTTCGCGGCCCTTGTCCTGGACGCCACCGTCCTCGGGCTTCAAGGCGCGTGCGCGGGCTTGCTCCACCGTATCGGTGGTCAATACCCCAAAGAGGATGGGTTTGTCGGTTTCCAGGCTGGCTAGCAATATGCCTTCGGTAGCGCCCATGGAAACCCAGTGGTCGTGCTTCGTTTCACCGGTGATGACCAAGCCGAAACAGAGCACGGCATCGATCTCGTCGTGGCTTGCCAGGCGGCGCGCCACCAGGGGCAGCTCGAAAGCTCCAGGGACCTGCACCACCGCAAAGTCTTCTTCCGCCATTCCAGCACGCAACAATTCCGCGCTCGCGGACTCCATCATGGCTCCGGTCAACTCCAAGTGGAATTCGGACACCACGCAAGCG
>JARGOW010000288.1 GCA_029212955.1 Planctomycetota bacterium
GCAAAAGCAACCATTCGAGAAGATGGTCGGGAACCCTCGGATCCAGCAGGGTTCCGGCTTCGATGAGCAGGCTGCGATCCACAAACTTGGAATCCTTGGCCAGATCTTCGATCAGGTGGGCGGTCCAAACCTGGCCCCGAACGGTTCCGAAAACCCGGGCCGCTTGCCATCGAAGGGCCAGCCGGCGTGAAACGGGACCGGGAGTGTTGCAAGTCCCCCGTTCGTGCCATTGAAGAATGTGCTCGGCCGCATGGGCCAGGGGCTGGTCTGGATTCGCCACCAGGAAAGCCAACCGATCCAGGGCATGCCCTGGAGTATTCAGGTAGAGGGAGAACAGCGCGGCTTCAGCGACGATGATTTCCTTGTCCCCGAGCGCTTCCACGAGGAACGGATCTTCCCCATCGAGAAGCGATCCCAACTGACCCCATGCCGTCACCGCGGCACAGCGCTCTTCCACGGTTCCCTGCCCCATCCAAAGCTCCACCTGGGAACGGGCGGAGCTAGTGCGGGTTTCACCAATGGTGTAAAGGGCTGCCGCACGCCGCGTCGAGGTCAAATTTCCAGCACGGAGGGCTTCGTGGGCCGTCTGGCCCGCGCGGGGCGGAAACGAATAGTCCTTGTCCCGCTCGAGAAGGGCTTCAAAGGACCAGGGGTCTATGGCTTGCGCTTTGCCTTCGCCTTCTTGGACCGGGCCGGCGCCTAGCCCTTTGGAGCCAGCATGGGAATGCCCTGCTCCGACGCCCATTGCACCCACAAGGAGTGCTGCGATAAGCCTGTTTACCATGGAAAGATTGTGCTGCCTGGAATGGAAGGGAACCAGCCCCGGCCCGGAAGGGTTCCCAGGCCCGGGGCGGGAATCCGGTTGGATTTAGGCGGGTTGGCCAAGCAAGCCGCAAAGTTCAGCCCGTTTCTGCTCGCACAGCTCGGGACTGGAGGCCTCCAAATTCAACCGAAGCAGGGGCTCCGTGTTGGATTGGCGCACGTTGAACCACCACCAGGATTCATCCCCCAATTCCCCAAATTCCACGGTGATCCCGTCCAATTCATCCTGTTTGCCCTCGGAATAGCGCTCTTGCAGGTCCGCGATAGCGGCGGCCTTGTCCTCCACCCGGAAGTTGATTTCACCGGTGGAGTGATAGCGGCGTAGGTCCTGAACCAAATTCGAGAAAGTGCGGCCTTGGTTCTCGGGGCGCGAAAGCAGGTTGAGCGCCGAGACCATAGCGATAACACCCGAATCGCAAACAAAGTTGTCCTTGAAGTAGAAGTGACCAGAAAGCTCCCCCGCGAAGATGGCACCTTCCTGTCGCATGGTTCCCTTGATGAAAGAGTGCCCCACCCGGTCGCGAATAGGCCGCCCGCCCGCCTCGGCGATGACCTGCTTGACGACCCATGAAGAGCGCAGGTCATACACGACGGGGGCGCCGGGGTTGCGGGACAGGAAGTCTCGGGCCAGCAAGGCCGTCATCAAATCGGCGGGAACCGTGGCCCCGGTCTCATCCACAAAACAGCAACGATCCGCATCGCCATCAAAGCAAACCCCGAGCTGGGATCCCTTGGCCTGAACCATTTCACGCACCGGGTCCAAGTTCTCTTCCTTGAGCGGATTCGCCTCATGGTTGGGGAAGGTTCCGTCCGGCTCCATGAAGAGCGAATTCACCTCCACCCCTTTCAATCCAGGCAGGATCACGGGCAGGGTGTGCCCCGCCATGCCATTGGATGCATCCAGGCTCAGTCCCAAGCCGGACTGGAGGTCGGCGAAGGACAGAACGTGTTCCCCATATGCCTCGAGCAGGTCCAACTCCGTCAGGGTGCCCCTTTCACCGGTCACTCCGGGGTAGTCCCCGGCGCACATCTTTTCGATATCCCCAATGCCGTTGGCATAGGAGATGGGCTTGGCACCACGGGAGCAAAGCTTCATGCCATTGTACTCACCCGTGTTGTGACTCGCGGTCACGCACAGGCCCCCATCCACATCCTGGGATCCAATGGCAAAGTAGGTCATGGGCGTGGAGGCCAAACCAATGGATACCACATCGGCACCCGCGTCCAACATTCCATCGATCACCGCTCCTGTAATCTCGGGACCGTGGGTCCGCATGTCACGTCCCACCAGCAGCCGTTTTGCTTTGAGAAGGCTTGCGAACGCGTGCCCAATCTTGCGAGCCAGGTCCGTGTCCAGTTCGGTCGGGACCACACCGCGGATGTCGTACGCCTTGAAAATGCCCATGGGGATATCGCCGGCCATGCGGCGCCTTTTAAGTTCGAGTGGAGGGGAACAAGACCCATGCGGCAGGCATGGCCCCATAGGATAGCGAGCCCCCGATCCCGTGCGGATCAAAAGCCCAGCAAATTGGGATTGGGCAGGTGTAGACCCCGTTTCCGGAAGTCTGGACCTCCCTGAGTGGGAACGTACGCAACCGATTTGGGGCGCTGGCCCCCACCCGCGATCAACGGCCTTCGACCATGTCTTTCATGGCATCCAAAAGGCGTTGACCCGCCGCGTCGCCCACATCCATGTGGGTCACGAGCCGCAACCGGCGCGGGCCCATGCTGCTCACACGAACCCCCTTCCCTTCCAGGCTTTGAATCGCCCCCGCCGCATCGGGCAGTCCGTCGCCCAAAACGACCATGACTATGTTGCTCTCCACCGCCTCCACATCCACGGACAAGCCGGGCATTGCAGCCAAGGCCCGGGCCAGATGCTTGGCCAACGCGTGATCTTCCGCGAGCCGTGGAACATTTTGCTCGAGGGCTATCCGGGCCGCCTCCGCCAAATGTCCTGCCTGTCGCATCCATCCTCCCAAGCGCTTGCGCATGACCCGGGCGCGCTCCAGAAAGATTTCGGAACCGGCGATGATCGAGCCAACGGGGGCTCCCAGCCCCTTGGATAGACATAGGGCCACCGAATCAAAGTGCTGGCACCATTCCGGGGCTGCAATGCCCGTGGCCACCACGGCGTTTGCCAGCCGGGCCCCATCCAGGTGCATGGGGATCGAGTGGGACTGGGCCACGGCCGCCATGCCCTCCACCCGGGACATGGGAGAGATGCGCCCACCTGCCATATTGTGGGTCTGCTCCATGCAAATCAGCGCCGTCTTCGGGCAGTGAATAAAGACCGGCCGGATCACTTCCTCCACCTCACTAGGGTCCATGGAGCCGGACAGATCGCCCACTGTCATGGTCTGCAAACCATGCAGGGCTCCGGTGGCCCCCGCTTCAAAGGTGGTTACGTGGGCATATCGCTGCACCACGACTTCGTCCCCGGGCCGGGTCCATGAGCCCATGGCGATCTGATTGGCCATGGTGCCCGAGGGCACGTAAAGGGCTCCTTCCTTACCCAACCACTGGGCGGCCAAGCGCTCAAGCCGCTGCACACTCGGATCCCCATCTAGCACGTCATCCCCCACCAGGGCCTGGGCCATGGCCTCCCGCATGGCGGAGCTGGGCTGGGTCACGGTGTCGCTACGAAAGTCGGCGGGGGATTCTTGGGGATGCATGGTCAACCAGGTTCAAGGGGAATTCGCGCGGAATGGTACCAACGGCCCCTGCGGGCCAACAGGGGGCCCGGGCCCACACCACCCACTTCTTCGAGCACCGCGGGCGGTTCCCCCGACCCGCCCCACCCATGGACCTGGTGCCGGGCCAATCCCAACCCGCACTCCAGCCCCAAACGATATGACAAGACTGCGAATTTGGTGACCGGCGGAGCCGGCTTCGTCGGCGCCCACCTGTGCCGTGAACTCTTGGCCGACGGCCACGACGTGATTTGCGTGGACAACTTCTTCACCAGCCAGAAGAGCGCCGTGGCCGAGTTCCGCAGCAACCCGCACTTCGAACTGATCCGCCACGACGTGACCCACCCCCTGTGGCTCGAAGTGGATCAGTGCTACAACCTGGCATGCCCGGCCTCGCCCGTGCACTACTGGCACAACCCGATCAAGACCATCAAAACCTCGGTCATGGGCGCCATCAACATGCTCGGCATGGCCAAGCGCACGGGGGCCCGCATCCTGCAAGCTTCCACGAGCGAAGTTTACGGCGATCCCGAGGTCAGCCCCCAACCGGAAAGCTACCACGGGGACGTGAACC
The DNA here is from genome assembly GCA_029212955.1 of Planctomycetota bacterium. Lineage (GTDB taxonomy): Bacteria > Planctomycetota > UBA1135 > UBA1135 > NORP259. The sequence goes on from JARGOW010000288.1 coordinate 4,090, forward strand.
CCATCGGCGTTGCGCCGAGGCCCTGTTCTTTGACTACCATCGGGCCCACGATGTGGACATCCGGGTGGTGCGCATCTTCAACACCTACGGACCGGGCATGCACCCCTACGACGGTCGCGTGGTTTCGAACTTCATCATCGCCGCCCTGGCCGGCGAGGACATTGAGATCCATGGGGACGGTAGCCAAACGCGCTCCTTTTGCTATGTGGACGACCTGGTGCGCGGCTTGATGGCCATGATGAACGGCCCCGAGAACTTCCATGGGCCGGTCAACCTTGGCAACCCGGGCGAACTCTCCATGCTTGATTTGGCCAAGGCCATCGTGGCCAAGATCGACTCCAAGTCCAAGATCACTTTCACGCCCGGACGCGCCGACGACCCCACCCGCCGCTGCCCCGACATTTCCCTGGCCAAAGGCAACCTGAACTGGGAACCGCGCATCGGCTTGGATGAGGGCCTGGACAAAACCATCGAGTACTTCGCCTCCCTGGACCTGTCCGAGTACAAGGACCCCACGCGCAAATAGGCAACCTTCGACAATCAAGAACGCACGCATCCGTAGCTCGGATGCGTGCGTTTTTCTTTGTCCAAATGCCCCTTACGGGGGCCCGGGCTATTGGCCCATCAAACGGTTCAGTTGGTGGCTGTGCCGGATAGGGTGCATGACCGCGTGTTCCAACATGGCGTCGATGCAGAAATGCGTGCCCCAGGTGGATGCGTAGGTCTTGGGCTCGAACTTGGACTGTTCCACCTCGACCAATGGCTCCTGCCAACGCTCCAAAACATGCTCCACGTACGCTTCGGCCTGCGCTTCGATTGTGTCGATCCCGGGCGCACGCTTGATCCCAGGATTGGGCAACTCCAACTTGCGACAAATCCAATTCATGTAACCAGCAGCCGCACCCAGGGTGTGGCGCAGCACATGCTCCAAGGAGTCATAATCCGTATCGGAAGTATCTGGCAACTGAACACCAGCCGTCTTCGCGGAACGCCAAACGCCTAGAAACTCCCGGAGGTGCAGAGCGTGCAGTTCAACCAGGGCCTTGGCCCCACTGTATTTGTACTCAGTCATTGGAAATCGACCCGTTTTGAAAGTTCACGTTCGGATATCGCTCTGCAAAATCAGAGAAATAGGGACTTCACGAATCCCTGAAAGCCGCTGTGCTGTTGCACAGACGCATCCTTAAGACGACTGGCGCGGACACCGTCCACCCGATCCGAACCGGGAGCCTGAATCGGCTTAGGTTTGAAGGGCCGGCGCCAGAGGTAGAGGAGCCAAAGGGTGGAAACGATGGTTCCCACCGGAGTGAGCCAGATATTCCAGAAGTAGTTTTGGCTTCGCAGATCCCCAAATTCCCGTATGGAAGGTAGGGAAAGTTGCGCAGCCAAAGCCCGCAACACCGCGAATGTCATCCACGGTGCGCA
>JARGOW010000289.1:0-1715 GCA_029212955.1 Planctomycetota bacterium
GAATTTGGGGCGGCGGGGGTTGCCACGGGGCACTACGCGCAAATTGAAGTGCGCGACGGCCGGGTGGTCTTGAGGCGCGGGATGGATCAGAACAAGGATCAGTCCTACCAATTGTTTTCGGTTTCCGAGGAGCATCTGGCCCGCACGATCCTGCCCCTGGGCGGATACCAAAAACCCGAGGTGCGCGCCCTGGCCGCCGAAGCCGGTTTGCGTACGAGCGCGAAGAAGGACAGCCAAGAGGTGTGTTTCATTCCCTCCAACAACTACCGCGAACTATTGGCCCAACGCGGTGCGATCCTTCACCCAGGCAAAATCGTCGACGTGTACGGCAAGGTTCTGGCGGACCACCCCGGCACCGAACACTTCACCATCGGCCAACGCCGCGGTTTGGGAGTGACCACGGGTCAACCGATCTTCGTCGTCGACCTTTTGCCGGAGGAAGGTCTGGTGGTGGTGGGTGCGGCGGAGCACGGATACGCCCAATCCATGGAGGTTGAGGATTTGAATTGGATTGGATACGACGCTCCGGATTCCTTCGAATGCACCGTTCAGCATCGCTACCACTGCAAACCTGAACCCTGCGTGGTGGAGTTGATCGGAGGAAAGGCGCGCGTGAGTTTCAAAGACGACGTGCTAGCCGTCACCCCAGGACAGGGCGCCGCGTTTTACATCGAGGATCGCCTGGTGGGTGGCGGATGGATCTCCCGCGTGAAGCGTGCTGTGGATCTGCCCAACGCCGCCCTGGAGGCACGCCTTGGCGGTTGAGCGTCCCCCCGGTGGACGGTTGGCCACTGCCAGCATGGCCCTGGCGGCCCTTTGTTTTGCGTGGGGCGCGATCGCCCTTTGGCCCTTCCATGGGGCGCTCGTTGGGGACGATTTGCGCATCGTTGTCCTGGACTCCAGCGCAAGTGTTTCCAGGATTCGCAGCGGATTGGCCGGCAGCAGCGCGGTCCTTCTGCGCGAGCAAGCCCGTGGAGCCCAGGCCGCCGGGCAAAAGTTCGCAGTGATCACGGCATCTCCCCAGGGCCAACGCCGTTGGGGCCCGGCCGATCCCATGGATTTTCTGGAAGGGGAGTCCGAGGGCAGCTTGCGCCCCTTGCGTTGGGCGCCCTTGCTCGGCGAAGACTTGTCCACCGATTGGACGGGAACCCTGGCGCTCGTGGAGAATCTGGCAAGCGGGGATGGCGTGGCCCAAAGTCAGGTGGTGCTGTTCACCGATGGACGTGCGTCCGATGCCAGGGCCTGGGATTCCCTGGCCCGATTGGCGGCAAAGGGATGCGTCCTGCAATACGGGGAGTTGCCGCCCATCACCGGGGTGGAGGTTGCCCTGGCGGGATTGGATGTTCCCGTGGAATGCTCGCCCGGAGTTCCCGGTACGGTGCGCGTGGAAATGGCCTGGCGAGGGGCGGCGGTGCCCCCGGATTTGACCTGGCCCTGGCGCATGGAGATTCGCGACGCGGGCGGGCTGGTGCATGGGAGCGAGGGGGTCTGGCCGGTCGACGCCACCTTGCAAAGCCAAGGCTGGCAGAGACGCACGCAAACCTTGCCCTTGCCAGCCCTCGCCCAGGGTGTTTATGGGGTGCGCGTGGACTTGAACGGGATTGCCGGGGACCGTTCCTCGGAAAACCAGTTTCAACAGGCGCTGCTGCGGGTGGGCGATCCGCTGCAGGTTCTCGTGGCGGGTTCGGGTGGACCGGGATTGACCTCGGAGAGCG
>JARGOW010000289.1:1725-3576 GCA_029212955.1 Planctomycetota bacterium
TGGGCGCAGGACTGAACGCGACGGGCTTGGTTTGTCAATCGGTCGATGTGGGGGAGCTGGAGCGTTGGCTTCCTGAAGCACACCTTTTGCTGACTTTGGATTTGGCGCCTGCCGATCTACCTGCGGAGGTCTTGGCCTCCTTCGTCCACCGGGGGGGAGTATGGTTGGCCCTCGGTGAGAAATCCATGCTGCCCGGTTGGAGTGGGCGCAGCGTGATGAACGGCAAGGACCTGGGAGCCCTGCTGCCCCTCACCCCGGACCATGGGGACGGCCCCGCCAAGGATGTGATCCTGCTTGTGGATGGATCGGGCAGCATGCAAGGCGATCCATGGACCCAGGTGCAATCGGCGACCTTGACCCTGCTGCGTAACATTCCGCGAGAGGTGGGTTTTGAGGTGGACTTATTCACCCACGATTTGCTCGAGGCGGAATTGCGACTGGCTCCGGTTCAGGAAGGCGAGGGGGAAGTGGAACAGCGCCGGACCGAAGCCAGCCTGCGCTCCTTCTTGGAGGCGCGGGTCCCGGGGGGCAAAACCAACATCATGAGTAGCCTGAAGAGTCTGCTCGAGCGCCGAGGCGATCGGGGCGCGTGCAAGTTGGTTTTGATCACGGACGGGTGGCAGAACGACGGGGGCTCCTGGGATCCCGCATGGCTTCGAGCCCAAATGGGTGGAGTCGGGATGGAGCTCTCAATCGTGGCTACCAGTGAGAACCCGAACCTGGCGGACCTGGGGTTGTTGATGGATCGAGAGCACATTCTTCTGGCCGAAGATCTTGTTGGGCTGGCGGAGTTGCTCAAGGAGGAATTGATGGGGGACGTGATTCGGCGGGATCCGGACATGCGGGTTTCCGGTGGCGAAGCGGGGAAGGGGCTAGCTTGGGGCCTGGAGGATCGATTGCTCGAATCGTCTGCGCCGGTGGCGTCCTTTGTCAAAACCAAACCTCGCCCGGGCGCGGAGGTCTTGCTGCAGGCCGACCGGGCGGAACCCATTTTTTCGGTGGTCACCCGGGGACGGGGGGCGGTGGCTCAGGTCACAAGTTTGCAGGGTGCCGAATTCCTTTGGGATGGGTTCGTGGGGTTGCGGGGTTTGGTTTCTGAATTGGCCCATTGGGCCCGGGCTCAGCAGGGGGGAGGTCCGGACATCGTGGCTCTCGACGGTAACTTTTTTCTGGAAGGCGCGGGCGAGGGGGCGGAGCTGCTCGCTCGCGAAGGCCTTTCAAATGACTGGACCCGGGTTCCCCTTGAAATGGGCCTGGGCGGGTCCGGGTTGGATCCCCGGGATTGGTTGCGTCTGAATCTGGAGCCCTTCGAGGGCCAAGATTTGGAATCGTTGGAGCTGCGTCTTTCCGTCCCCGGTAGCGTGCCCGAGGCCCTGGTCCTGCCCATTTCTGCCCCGGATGAGTTGCTTCCGGGAGGACATGTTTGGCCCCGGGAGCTGCCCCAGGCGGTGCCCGCTGGGGCTCCGGTTGGATCGGGAACCCATCCCTCGGGCCCGGTGGCCCTGGTCCTGGGTTTGCTCGCCGTGGTGGCGGGGCTTGGGTTCCGGGTCCTGGGGGGCAAGGGATTCGCGGAATCTGCCGATAGGAATTAGCAGCGTGTGCCCGGTTGGGGCAGATCCGAGCAGGGGCTCGAATCTGATCCTAAGCCCCTGGGAACACAACACTTCTCGATCCTTGGTCAGCGGCGTCGACGGGGGCCTTACCCCGGAGCCTTGCAAGCCGCACCAGATTCGGGGCCCGCAATCATCACCAACATGCTGAAAATCCTCCTCTCGACCTGTCTTTTCCTGATTTCCGTGGGCTGTGCCAGCACCAGCGGTTCGGCCCCGGCCGACTCGCCCAAGGCCCAGG
>JARGOW010000289.1:3640-5514 GCA_029212955.1 Planctomycetota bacterium
AACGAACTCCAGATGAACGCGGAACGCATGCCCTGGCTGCAAACCGCCGCCGAGCAGCAGGAGATGATCGAATGGTTCTCCCTCGCCGGTGAAGCTGCCTTTACAAAGCTCCTGGAATTGGCCTCGGACCCCCGGCCCAAGGTGGCCAACATGGCCTTTGCTGCCCTGGCCGCCAGCCGTGACCAGCGCTTGGTAGACGAACTCCGTCAAATTCCCTGGGCCGATGATCAGCCCCTGCCCGTGCAATATTCCCGTGCCCGCGCCCACTTGAAGCTGGGCGACTGGTCGCATATCGGAATCTTGATCGACGGCCTAGAGGACGACGTGCCCTACAACCGGGCGCTCTGCGCTCGGATCCTGGAGGGAGCCACCAAGAACAACTTCGGCTACGACTATCGCATGGGTGAAATGGATCGTGCGCCCGCCGTCGAGCGATGGAAGCAGTGGTACGCAGAACGTGCAGCAGACGCGATTTTGAAATAGGTCCCGTTCCAACTCTCTTGAATCAAAGCAGGCACGACTCCGGTCGTGCCTGCTTTTTTTTTGCGCATTCGGTCACCCTTGCGGGCTACAGGGGCTTGCGCGCCAGGGCGGTGAAAAAACCTGGGAAGTATCGGTTCTCTTCAAAGAGCGCTTTGCGCGACCGGGCTTCGTATTCCAACTCCAATCGGAACAGCTTCTTTTTGTTCTTGATGGGGGCGAAGCGATTGATGCTCGTGCTTTCCAGTTTCAAACCCAGCAGTTCCAGCCAACCATCGACCTGTTGCAAGGTGTGTTGGGTTTCATGGGGATGCAATACCTGGTCGCGAAACCAGGAGCGTGCCAAAGTGTCGTCCGCCGCGTGCACGGAGTCCAATTGGCAGTATCGTTGAAACGCGGCATCTTCTCCATTCTCCCGAGCCAATCGCCACATCTCTTCCAAGAATACCTTGCGACCGGGCTCGTGGTAGAGCCCCAGATACATACGTCCACCGGGCTTCAAAAGGGGTGCGAGTTTCGCCATGGCACCAAACACATCCCCGGTGTGGTGCAACACTCCCATGCTCATGATCAAGTCATACCGTCGATCGGTTTCAAAATCGAATACATTGCATTCTAGAAACCTCACGAACTTCTCGGTGCCCAACAGTGGTGCGAGTGCCCGGGCCCGTTTCAGGGCCGCAGGTGTGAGGTCGATCGCCTCCAGATGCACCCCGTAATGGAGTGCGATTCCGTTGGCGAGCCAACCTGCTCCACAACCCACTTCGAGCACGTGAAACCCTGGATCCCCATTCGAGCGGAGCAGGGTGTGCAGATCAGGGTAAGTGCCTTGGACCGGTGGGCGCCGGATCGCTTCCACCGAGGATTCCAGGGAACCGTGGAAGTTGAACGGAAGCTCGCTGTAGAAGTTGCGGACGACTTCTCCCACCCGCTGGATCTGGGCGGCTTTTGCTTTGGAGTGGGCGTCAACCATGGTGTTCTCCCTCGAATTGGAACGATCAATAGAGGGGGTAAATGTTGGGGTCCGGCTTTTTAGGCTCGTTTTTTTTGCGGCCAAAGAAGCGCTGGATGAAGCGTTCGATTGGGCCTGTCTTGGCTTCTTCGATCTCGGAAGGAAGCTCCGCTTCACTGGGCTTTTCTTCGAGTTCGACCGATTCTGTTTCGTCCTTCATGGCGTTACCAACGGTGGGTGAGGAGGGTTTTGGATGTGGGCAAGGGACTCCGAATCAGGAGGAGGATGAATCGATTGCAGCGCAGGGCCCATGCCAGGGAGAATAAGGAGAGCGTCACGGCGATCAGCGCCAACGGGCCGCCGAGGAGGGCGGCGGCCATGGTGAGGAGGATGGGGGCGATGATGAAGGCGCGGCGCATTGTGCGTAGACGGACCAGGGCCG
>JARGOW010000290.1:0-4618 GCA_029212955.1 Planctomycetota bacterium
ATTTACCCGCCGAAACGGTGGCCATGCAAGACCCGCAGAGCACACCTGGCGTGGCGGGCTCCAGGGAGGCGCCTCCCCGGTGATCCCGGACCAGCATTTGGGCCATTCCTAGGCCCACCCCGAGGGAGGCACCCTGCATAAGGCCCCCTTCTCCGCCGCCCGCTCCGCCACCCTTGGCCATACCCTCACCGGCGCCCATCATGGCCTTGCCGGCTGCAAATTTTTGGTATTGATCCACGCCCCCTACGGTCTTGAGATAAGCCGCATCGCGATACAGGGCTTTGAGATTGTCCGCATCGTCCTCATCGATCCCCACCACAAAGTTGCCGAAGCGTACGATCCGGACTCCGTACTCGGCCACGTGGATGGCCATGCCTTCCAGGACGGAGGCTTCGAGTTCTTCGGTGTAGGCACCCGAGGTCACATCCAGCAGGGGCCATTTTTTCTTAACCAGGAGTTCCGCGGTACGGTCGCGCAGGACCTTGAGTACCTGTTCTTTCAACCACGACTTGACCTGGAAGGACTGGGCGCGGCCCATGCCGACCAACCCGACGATGAGTTTCTCCGGGTCTTCGACTTTGAACGAAAACTCGCCATGCACCATGGTCTCCACAGGAATTCCGCTCTTGGGATCTTCCACGTGGCCGATGCGCCCGCCGAATTTGATGCCCGTGTGTTCACGCACATTGACGAAGAAGACCTCCGTGACGAACACATTGCCGCCCGTGAAGGAGTCCACCAGGTTCGAGAGGAAGGGGATATTGGAGCTGTCCAGGGTGTGGCGCCCCGGTTCGATCAGACCCTGCACCTTGCCATCGCGGAAAAAAAGTGCCCGCTCATCGGCGTTCACCGTCAGCTGGGAGTTGTCGGGGATGGTGCGATCCGGGTGCTTCCAGACGATTTGAGATTTGGTGCCGTCGGGGCGGGCCACCATCATTTCTTTGGTGCCGCGCTTGAACCAGTCGATCATGCCCATGGGGATTCTCCTTAGGAAAGGGTGCGAAGTGGCCCGCCAGTGAATTTTCCGCTGGCCCGGGCATAGCTAAGTCGCATGCTGAGGAACGCGGAAATCGGTGAGCCTTCGCTTGGGGGTAGGAAAGTGAGGAGGGGATTGGTATTCGTGTACGACTATTCTACGGGATGAATTCATGGGGAACCAAGAAACAGACACAGAAGCGAGCCTCACTTCCTCGGCACAAGCCGTGGAAGTGAATTGTGAAAATTGCGGCGCGCGCGTTTTTTGGAAGCCCGGTCCCCAGGCCTTGGCGTGCGAGCACTGCGGAACGCTTCGACAGGTTCCCCGGTTGGCTGGCCAAGTGTTGGAGCGCAGCCTGGAGGAAGGTCGCCGAATGGAGCGGGTTGGGGCGAGTGACGAGTTGGGTGTGGCCACCCGGGCCATGGGATGTGAAAACTGCGGTGCCCGCGTGCTCTTGGTGGAGCGTGACATCTCGACCCACTGTGCTTTTTGTGGCTCAGGGCAGGTGCTTCCGAGTGAATCGCTGCGTCGCGCCATCCAGCCAGAATCGGTCATCCCGCTGATGCTTTCCAGGGAGGACGTGGCCAAGGCATTCCGGAAATGGCTTTCGGGTCTGTGGTTCCGACCCTCTGCGCTCAAGGAGCTAAAAGCCTTCGCCGCCCAAGGGATCTATGTGCCTGCCTGGACGTTCGACGCCGAGGCCGATTCGAGTTGGACCGCCGAAGCCGGGCATTATTATTATGTCACACAGACCTATACGGTGCAGGTGAACGGAAAGAGTCAGACCCGCACGCGCCAGGTGCGCAAGGTTCGCTGGGTGCCTGCATCGGGCCAACGCAGTGATTTCTACGATGACTTGCAAGTGATGGCGTCGAAGGGCATCGACCGGAATCTAGCCCTGGAATTAGGTGGGTTCGAAACCGCGGACCTTGTGCCCTACCAGCCGGAGTACTTGGTGGGTTGGGAGGCCGAGGAGTATGCCATCGATTTGGAGGATGGTTGGGCGCGTGGCCAAGATCGCATGCTGCAAGAACAGCGCAGCCGGTGCTCGGGGGATGTACCCGGTGACACGCAGAGAAATCTGCGGGTCCGAACCGACTTGAGCCAGGTGCATTGGAAGCACGTGTTACTTCCTGTTTGGAGTCTGACTTACCGGTTTGGGGGCAAGTCCTACGCGGTTCTTATCCATGGGCAATCGGGCCGCGTGGCGGGCAAGGCGCCGTTCTCTTGGGTGAAAATCACTGGAGCCGTCGTGTTGGCTTTGGTGGTGGCTGCGATCGCAATCGTGGCCCTATCCGCTCGATAGTCAAATAGAGGGTGGAGAGCCCGTGGCTAGCGCAACCGCCCTATTGGAGGCCTTCTAGGTAGCCGGCACCGGTGGACAAACCCACCCGGGCACACCAAATCATGTTGTGCGGTTCCAGGTCCGTTGTGTTCTCGGCACGGTCCCCTGCGGAGTGATAAAAAGGGTCGAAGTCCACGGAGACCCGTTTCCGTTCCCGCCAGGATTCTCCGGGCATATCGGGCGTCTTGGGATGATCCTCGGCTTTGTCCCACGCGCTGGTAAAAAGCGTGACGGACGGTAGTTTGTGGTCGCGAAAATACTTGGACCCGCTGAATACATAGGAATCCGTTCCACCCAGACTCTTGTTGGTAGCCCAGCGTTGGGGGTAGCCCTCCGTACCTTGGTTCTTGGCCATGACCGCAGTGGTAGAACGCACGAATTCCCGGTTGGCCAACAAATCATCGGGCTCCACATTGAGTTGTTCGGCGCTCGCTCCATAGCCTGCCTGGTCGAAGTTCAGGACGCCGAGCAGGGGCCGTGCGTCGTCCGTTCCCGTAGATTCAAGGTGCTGATCCAGATACTCCCGGGTGGATTTGATTTCGGTTCCCCAAATCACGAAGCGCACCTGACGGGCCGGGGCCAGACAAGTGCCTTGGTCGATGGCCTGTTTCCAAGAACGCGCCATCTCGAGCACAATGGCCACACCGCTGGCATTGTCGTTGGCGCCCGGTCCGCCCGCATCGGAGTCCCCGTGGGCACAGATAAGGAAGTAGCCGGGCGCTGCACCTTCCCGTGCTGGAAGGATGGCCTCCACGCTTTTGCTGGCTCGCTTTTCGATATGGGCGTCCAATTCGAAGGCCAGATTTACGGTTTGGTCTTTGCCTAGGGCCGTGCGCAAAACCGCCCCGTCCTGGGCGCTGATGCCGAACACCGGATAGCGGTTGCGCGCGCTGGTCCGTAGGGGTCGAAGCTTGGGCCAATCGCCCTTGGGGGTGTTGAATCCGTCCACCAATGCCAGCGCCAGGGCGGGACCGTTCCGACTGGGCCGGTGGAAGTTTTTGTAAAGGCCCACCTGGGAATCGGAGGCATCGATTCGAACCGGAGCCGTACCCGATGCCGCTGGAGAGAAGCCGTAGGGCCAGGTCCTTTGGAGGCGGTAGGGCTCGCGCGTCGCACCGTTCGAATCTTCAAATCGGGCCACCAAACTCCACGACTCCTCCCAGTGAACGAGTTTGTCATGTTCGTGAATGACCTTGGTGGGGAGGCCCAAGGCTTTGAACTCTTTGACGAGATACGCCACCGAGCGATCCCCCGAAGGGGTGCCCCCCATGCGTGGTCCCAGGTCCACGAGCTCACGAACCGTGCGGGCGGCGCGGGTTTCTTGGGTCCCTTGAACCAGGGGAGGTGCGACTTTGTCCGGGTCCTTCTGGGGCAGACCCGGTCCTGAATGGGCTTGTGGGACCCAAATGAGGGCGATGGTGGCGAGTAGGGGGAGCATGGCTTTGCTGGGGGAGGCCCGCAGAGCGTACCAAGTCGCAAGGGGGATTCGACGGCCCGGGGTGTGTCTCGGAATAGGGACGTGCCCGGGGCAATGGGGAGGGCAAGGATCGGCCTAGGGAGGCTCGGGTCGCCATATTTGCAAAATGAAATTCGCCAACTTCTAGGGCCAGAAAAATGGCCAGCAAGGCCGGTTCCAGGTTTATGCTAGGTCCTGCAGCTTTCAGCATGAATCGCTTTCGGACCAGTACCCATCGGCAACAGGTTTGCCACGAATTGAAGCTTCCAGAGGTCCTTCGGCGCCGTAGGGAATCCGTATCCCGGACCCGCAAGAAGACCCGCGGAAGGGGTGCTTCCACGCCTTTTACGGACATTCCTGAAGCCGTTGCGCCCCAGGCTGCGGTCCCAGCACCCGCGTCGCCGAGGCCCGTGCCCCAGGCCAAGCCCGCCTCGGACGCGACCCGGGAGGCCATCGATCTCCTGGAGCGTCGCTTGCTCAAGCTGGCGGGAGCCCTGGAAAGCCAGGAGTCCTTGCTTCTTGAAATGAGACAAGGCCCGGTGGAAGATACCGGTCTGGCTTCCACGTTCCGCAGCGTTCAAGGGCTTCAGGACGGGGAGTCCGAGCTCAAACGCAAACAGGAATTGATGGAGCGCATCTTTAAATCCAACCAAGAGCTCCGGGAAAGGATCACTTCCCCCGGGGATCTGGCCGAATAGGAAGTTCGGCCCCTAGACGAATCCCTCCGCAACCGCAGGACGGGATCGACTCAACCGCCTTAGGATCACATTCCAATGACAGATCAAAATCAGGACAGTTCCTCCAAATCAAAGGACCACGGAGTGCTCTACGTGGGCATCGA
>JARGOW010000290.1:4659-5485 GCA_029212955.1 Planctomycetota bacterium
GGTTTGCGCCTCGAACGGCGTCCGGGAAACCGTCGAGTCCTTCGTGGGTTACCCCAAGGACCCGGTCGCCCGCAAACTCCTGCAGAAGGACGTGCTCTTCGGTGAGGAGGCGCGCCAGAAGCGTCTCTCCCTGAACCTGTACCGCCCCCTGGAGCACGGTGTACTGACCTTCAACAAGGATGGCCAGGATGACGAAAGTCTGCGGGCCGCCCAGGACCTGGTGAAGGAAATCGTTCGCCAGGCCCGTCCGCGCAAGGACGAGCTGGTCTATGCGGTGATCGGTGTTCCCGCCCAGGCTTCCATCAACAACAAGGACGCCATCCTGCAGGCTGCCCGGGAGTCCGTGGACTCCGTGATGCTCTGCTCCGAGCCTTTCTCCGTGGCCTATGGCCTGGACATGCTCGAGGATGTGCTGGTCATCGATATCGGTGCAGGCACCGTGGACCTTTGCCGGATGCACGGAACCATGCCGGAGGAGTCGGACCAAGTGACCCTGACCAGCGGCGGTGACTTCGTGGACAATGAGCTCGGAAAGGAATTGGAAAAGGCCTACCCCGAAGCTCAGCACACCAAGCAGATGATCAAGGCAATCAAGGAACGTCACTCCACCGTGGAGGACAATGTAGAGAACATCACGGTCTCCTTGCCGGTCAACGGCAAGCCCACCGACCTGGACATCACCGACTGCATGAAGACCGCTTGTCGCCGCATGATCCCGCCGATCGTCGATGGGTTGGGACAGTTGATCGCCACCTTCGACCCGGAATTCCAGGAGCGCCTGAAGAACAGGGTGTTGCTCGCGGGCGGTGGATCCCAGATCCGAGGC
>JARGOW010000291.1 GCA_029212955.1 Planctomycetota bacterium
GTTCCAATCCACCAAGAGGTCGACTTCGGCGGTGGCGTGTTGGTCGGTGGACCGGATTCGCCCCTGCCCGGCTACACCTTGTACGTCTTCGATGGGGACCTCACCGCGCCCGGTACGAGCACCTGCACGGGCTTGTGTCAACTGAACTGGTCCCCACTGCTCGTGACGGACGGCCTGGCATCGGGACTGCCCGGGCTCAGCAGCATTACGCGCTCCAACGGGGCCGAGCAAGTGGCCTACCAAGGGCGTCCGCTGTACTTCTTCAGCGGCGATCTCCAAGTGGGTGACGCCCTAGGGAATGGAGTCGGAGGCCAGTGGTGGACGGTGCCCTATGCGCCCACACTCGTTCCGCTTTACGACGCCAGCACGCCCCTGGAGCCCGAACTGCAAGTGGACACGCCCTCGGCTTTGATCACCCGCTTCGCCGACCGCGCGCGCGACCGCCACGCTCGCGAAGACCAATTTCAAGCCTATGAACACTACCTCCCCCACTACTGGGAGCACCGCACAGCCCAGGTTGAAATCGTGGACACGATCGGACGGGGGGGAAGCACGATCACGTTTAACGTGATCTCCCAATGGCCGCTCAGCCCGTCCGAGGCGGAGCTGCGTTTTTTCTACCGGGGCATCAACACCGTCGCCGAATACCACAACAATGGCGTCATGGCAGCCGTGCCGAGCCTGGACCAACCAGGCAGTAACCTGCGGCACTACACGCGCAGTCTGAACTTCAATCAAAAGACCCTGGCGCCGCTCCAGGTTGGGGACCGGTTGGAGTTTGAGCTCAGTCAATTCCTCAGCGGCGTCCCCATCGGTCGCAACAACTACTACGGAACCGCGACCCTGTACGTGGTCGGCGAGGGCGTGGTGCCGTTTGAAACGCGTGGAACATTCGGCGACCCACAGACCGAGTTGGAAGATTCGTACCCCCTTCCTGCAGCAGCCCACCTGGGTGGCGGAACGACTCTCTCCTATCCGTATTCGGACGAGTCCGACAATCACTTCATGCAGATGGCCCCCAATTTGGCCCCCCAGAACGGCCAGACGTTTGTGCAGGGCCGGCGCGTTCATCACACCGACTTCGGTGATGGCTCCCATGATGAAACCACGGACAACCCGCCTTTCGCTGAGCTGGCTGGCCAACTTGGCACCCGCTACATCGACCGCTCGTGCGTGGCCTGCCACGACCGTAATGGGCGCGCACTCCCCGCCGTGGCCGGGCAACCGCTCTCCGGTTATGTGGTCCGGGTCGGTGATGCGAATGGAGCTGCACATGCGACGCTCGGATCCGTTCTGCAACCCCGCTCGACCAGCGGAGCGCCCGAAGGAGGCGCGTCGCTGGGCGCCTGGACAAACGTACGCGGCTTGCGAACACCGACACTCAACTTCCAGGGTCCAACCCCGAAACACTATTCCCTTCGCATCGCTCCGCCGTTGGTCGGAATGGGGCTATTGGAAGCCATCGCCGAGAGCACTGTACAAGCCTTGGCCGACCCCAACGATGCGGACGGCGACGGCATTTCCGGGCGTATGCGACTCGTTGCCGACCCGGTCACGGGCGAACAGCGGCTGGGTCGCTTCGGTTGGAAAGGGTCGCAGGCCAGTGTGCGCCAGCAGGTGGCTGCCGCATTCAACACGGACATGGGCGTCTTGACGTCCGTGTTTCCCGCCCCGGACTCCGGCCCTCAACAAGCAAACAACGACCCGCAGTCCCCCGAACTGGCGGACGCCCGGCTCGATGAGCTCACCGCATACGTTTCCCTGCTCGGAGTCAATGCACGCCGGAATCTGGACGATCCCTCGGCATTGGAAGGCGAGGCGTTGTTTGCCAGCGCGTCCTGCAATGCCTGCCACGTCGAGACCCTGCAAACCTCGCCCTTCCATCCCAAGGCAGAGCTGCGCAATCAGACGATCCACGCCTACACCGATCTGCTGCTGCACGACATGGGCCCAGGCTTGGCTTCGACTCTGATCGAAGGCAACGCCTCCCCCTCGGAATGGCGTACTGCCCCCCTGTGGAACCTGGGCCAATCGGCTGGCGTCAGCGGTGGCGAGTCGTACCTACACGATGGCCGGGCACGCAACCTGCATGAAGCCATCCTGTGGCACGGGGGCGAGGGGCTGGCTTCACGTCAAGCCTACGATGCGATGACCCCCAATCAAAAAGCCGACCTTCAGGCCTTTTTGCTCTCCCTGTGATCATCTGGGTCGAACGCGATGCATCACAAGGCTTGCCTTGAACATGCCGATCCCAAGAGAGATCGAATCGCTCTTAGAACTCGGCACCTTCCATTGAATAGTACCTACACGATTCTGGAACAGAAACCGGTAGACCCCCTTTTGATCCCCAGAGAAATCATGCAGGTACCTCATCGGGCGAGGTTGCGGGAAACGTGTGCGACTCAGTATTTTCCAAGGGCCCACCGGTTCCTATGCAAGTCGCCCTCCACCCTCTGGCGGCGGATTTTTCTCTGGCCCAGTACAACTGCGACCTGCAGCACGCCGCTGAGATCCTGCTAGGACGTCAGGGACGAACCGTTGGGACTCCTTAGGACTCCACTGGCATCTCCGTGGTCGATCTGAAAGTGCCTGATTGCATCGAAAGTGATCTGGGCCAATCCAGTGCGACTCCGTATCACCTGTCTCGATTCAATCCGATTGCACCCCAATGCGGTTTCGGGAGGGTCCCTTCTGGGTGCGGGTCTTGGTAGTCCACGCTAGAATCAGCGGACTCTTTGCGCTTCCAGACCTGCCACTCTACCAACGCAATCTAGGAATGAATCGGTTCGCTCACCTACTCGTCTTATCCTCCCCCTTCGCACTTGTAGCAGCCGCGCAGGCCCAGGCTTCTGATCTGAAAGTGATCTATAGCACGGTCAACGGACACCCAACCGCTTCGATCGCTGGGATCCCCAACGCTGAAATCAACTACCTCGACCGGTCAGCGATTAGCCCCAGCGGAAACCATTGGGCCATAACTCTGCGCCTGAGTACCGGCTCGGGAGTGACCACTGAAGTACTCGTCTTGGACGGATCGTTGCTTCTTCAAGGAGACATCCAACTTCCCTTCCTGCCTTCGGGCAGGACTATTGAATACTTCGACACCCAACTTGGTGTATCGAACATTGGGGAAGTGGCTTGGACCGGTGATCTCGACGGGGACTCTGCCACCGATGATGTGGCCGGCTACTACGACGGCCAGGGTGTCCATACGATTCTTGCGCAAGAAGGCAACCCTATCACTTGGGGGCCTGCTGGCTGGATCTTCGACGAGATCGAAAGCGCTGGCTTGGGCCCTACCGGCATGACCTACGAACTGAACTCCATCGACGGCGGTCCCACGACCAATGATGATGAGGTGCTGGTTGCGGGCAACTCCATTTTCCTGCGCGAAGATGTACATACCCCGTCCGGACAAATGAGCCTCCCCGTCCAGCCCTGGCAGCATTTTGAGCACTTCAGAACGCATGGCAGCGCCAGCCATCACCTAGTGAGTGGGGAGCTCATGGGGGGCGCGTCAACGGATAGGGTTGTTGTCCTTGACGGGCAGGTCATTGCTCAGAGTGGTTTCCAAATCCCAGCGGGTTTGGCCACCGACATCATCGACTCCTTTGGCTTCACCACTTTGGGGCCTTCTGGAGGCTGGATGTACTCTGCCATTTTAGCCAATGGCTCGTATGCGACCGTGCACAATGGCAATGTGGTTGCCCGGGACGGCGCGCCCATCCTGCCCGGTGCCTCCGAGAGTTATGTCGGACCGGCTAGCGGGTTGTCCTGCAACTCATGGGGGGAATACGTGATCATGGGAACCACCTCCGCCCCGGTCTCGAGCAACTCGGTCCTTGTTTTCAACGGGCAGGAGGTGGTCGCGCGCAGCGGCGATCCTGTAGACCTGGATGGGAATGGAATCTTCGACGATGATGCTTTCGTCACCCGCTTCCTGGCAGGGGGATGCACGCTCTCTAACGATCGGCGCATCTACCACTCTGCGGTACTCCAGAACGGTCTCGGGCTCCCCCTGGGTGAATACTTTGGCTATGTGCAAGTCGACGATGGTCGAGTCGGCACAACCTTCTGTGAACCCGCCAACACCAACTCCACGGGCGGTTCAACCACTCTAAGGGGGTATGTTGGCGGAGGCGGATCCAGCGGCCTGCACTTGGAGGTCTTCAACGGACCCAGCACTCACCTTGGGTACTTCTTGGTGGGTACCGGCGTCGACCCAATCGGTCTACCAATCAGTGCTGGCAAGCTTTGCTTGTCGACACTCCCCGGCAATCTAATGGGTCGCTACAACATCGCTGGTTCCAATCTGGCTGGCGTTGGCCGATTTGGAAGCGACGGGATCCTGCACAACCTCACTTCCACTTCCACCAGCGGAACGGGATATGACGTGCCGGTGGAACTACCCACGATTGGCGGAACGATCATGGCCGGAGACACCTGGAACTTCCAACTCTGGCATCGGGAACCAGCCGGCGAGTCGAACTTCTCCAATGGGTTGAGCGTGACTTTCTAGAACGGTGATCCGTGGTGATCCCAGTCTGTTCAAGTGTGCCGTCAAGAGCCCACCACAAGTACAGCTTGCGGTGGGCTCTGCACATCGGTGCATCCACTCGATGAAAAACCGCTTCTCGCTGGGACTTCCTATTGAAGTAGGATTTCGAGCGAGTTGGTCAGGTTGGTTGTCTGGCCGGGGTTGAGGTCCCGATAGTACGCTTGGAAGTGAAAGGTTTGTCCAGCCATGGCCACAATGGGGCCCGTTGGGCTGGGGATGGCTTGCCAATCCAAGGGGATTGAGAATGTACCAGTGGGTCCGGTCGGCTGTACCTCCTGGCGGAAGCGACCGATCGCTCCGCCCAGGCAAAGGGTGCCTTGGGAACCTCCAGGATTCGGCGTGATGCCAAAAGTTTGGCTCGTCAACAACAGGGCGATTGAATTCGGCGGAAGGGAGGCCCCGTCCATGCGCAGGTTGTATGCGTCGCGCACATCACTTCCCCACGCACCTAGGACCCCGTGCATGCCGGTGGAGTTTTGGGTGAGGGGAATGCACTGGGAGGTGCCCACATCCCCCAACTCTGCAATGACCATTTGGTCCACGGAGACATCAACTCCTGACCCGGCAAAACCCTGGCGGATCGTGATGTAATCATCGGCCGTTCCGGGGTAAGTACCCTGGATCAGGGAAAGATCATTGCTGGAGAACATCAAGCTATTCAGGTCCTGGACAAAGACGCTGGCATCGATGCCGTCACCGAAGTACACCCCGCCCGCGTAGTAATCCATGGTCCCAACGCCAGGGAAATTGCCGTCGTTGGCTAAGAGAAAAGCAATCGACCCGCTGAAGTCTGGAACCGCGGAACCCGACCCAACTTGGATGAAAATGCCGCCGGGCGAGACGTTGTAAAGGGCTTCGCCCACACCGCCGGGTGCAGTGCCCTCTAGCTGAACCGTGTAGCGAAC
>JARGOW010000292.1 GCA_029212955.1 Planctomycetota bacterium
CCCCCAGAACCAGGTCGTAATGATTGCCCCGTTGGCCAATCACGAGCGGGGTTTGAGCCGCCCGGCGGTTGAGGTCCCGGTCGTAGCGTTGCAGCAGTTCGGAGCCCACCCACGGGATCAATGCCACAGCAGAAAGGCATGCCATCAATAGGATGTTGCGCCAAGGGTGGTGACGCAAGCCTCGCAGGGCCAACCAAACGATAGCTTTCACTGGCAAAGCTCCCCGGACAAGGCGCCCATTGAAAGGGTCCGATCCATTGATTCCATTTGCCGTGGGTCGTGGCTGATGAGGAACAGGGCTGCGCCCAGCGAGCGGCTGTGCTCGACCAATAGGTCCAGGGACTTTCTCGCGCTGTCCTCGTCCAGGTTGGCCGTGGGTTCGTCGGCCAGGATGACCTTGGGGTCGGTGATCAGGGCCCGACAAATCGCGGCCCGTTGCCGTTCACCGAAGGACAGCTGGCCCGGTTTCTGTTGGGCGAGATCGCGGATGTCCAATGCTTCCATGAGGGATTGGGCCCGCGGGTTCGCAGGGCCCGGAGCCCGCCCCAGGAAACGCAGGGGCATCAAAATGTTCTCCTCGACGGTCAGTGCCGAGAGCAACTCAAAACCCTGGAAGACCAAACCCATGTGCTCGAGTCGCAAACGCTGGCGTTGGGCGGGGCGGCAGTTCGACCAATCCTGGCCCAGGAATTCGACTCGGCCCCGGATCGGATCGAGCAGACCGGCCATCAGTTCGAGCAAGGTGGTTTTCCCCGATCCGCTCGGGCCCATGCACGCCACGAGTTCACCGGGACGGAGCGTCAAGTCTTGCACCTGCAAGGAAAAGCGCTTGGGGTCGTAGGCGAAACCCACGCCCCGCATCGCCACGGCGGTGGGGCTGGAACTCAAAACGTCCTCCCCTTGGTGGGTGGGATGGCGGCGGAACCCTTGGGCTCCTCGGGCTTCAAGGGCAGGCGTTCCTTGGAAAGAATCTCCGCTCCGGTCAGTCGCCATCCGTCCTGCATGGCTTCCACATGGAACCGGGCGCGCCATTTCAAAAGCCGCTCGTGGCTGTGTCCCCAATGGTGGACCACACCGAGCACCCGCCAGGTACACAGGGCATCAAACCGCAAGGGTTCTGCCGACGTTAAGTCAGAGACCTCGAGGGTCCCTATCTCCACGGTCTCCACGCGGCACAGGGCGCCTTCCTCTTCCTCCATGATCAAGGACGTGTGAATCTCACGGTAAAGCCGTTCCAGCAAATCCCCGTGTACGCTTTGATCCAAGGCGTCATAGACCGCTTCGGGTTCATGGAAGTCAAAGGCACGGTACAGGTTGGCATGCAGCCCGCGGAACGCGTTTTCGGCGCCCTCGGTGTTCCAATCCACGGGAGGCGCTAACAGGGCATCGCGACCCAGAAAAAACAGGGAGGCCACCGCAGCCAAGGCCAGGGCCAGTCGCGCCGGACTGTGCCTCAAGAGCAAGCAGCTGCTCAATACGGCACCTAGTGCCATGAGCATCCACTGGGTTTGGGAAATGCCCTGGCTTGCCATGGGGATGGCGGGAAGGGGCAGCAGATGGTCGGCGCCCTGTCCCTGGGGCAACCGCCAAACGTAGCTGGGTTCCTGTCGCGTGAGCGTGGCGATGCGTTCCTCGGGTCCGGCCATCAACACGGCCTTGACCTCGATGGTTGGCGCGGTCTCCCCGTCGATTTCACCGGGGGCCGCCAGTACGGGATTGATGGGGAAGGCCGACCACCGGATGGTCAAGCGATCCACATCGGAATCAAATGCGTACTCCAGTCGCAGGTCCAGGTAGGTGAGGGCTCGCTCCCCTTCTCTTGGGAAATAGGGGATCCGTTCAGGATCCGCGGGCACCCATTTGGCGTCCAGCATTCGCAGGTCCAAGGACCGATCGCCCACCCGAAGCAGGTTCGATTCCCGCAACCACTCCAAGGTACGTTGCTCCAAATCGTCCTGTTCCTCGGGCGCGATCTCGTGTTGGATTTCGCGGAGGGAGCCCAGGGTTTCATCCAGGAATACCAGGTTCGCCCGCAGGGCCACGCGAATTCCCGCTTGGGTGCGTTGCAAGCGCAGCTCCACATCCGGGCCGTCCATGGGGTGCCGCACATCCCGCTCCCCCGGGGCCCAAGCGTTGGCCATGGGAGTCCAGAGGACGAACAAGCATAGGATCGCAAGCGGGCAGCGCAGCATGGTCCCCAGGTTAGCGATTGCGCAGCGGGGTGTCCCGCAACAAAGCCCGATGGTGCAAAAGCAGCGCCGAATCCATGGGCATACCCATGGCTTACGCAGGTTCCGTGGGCGCGATCTGGGCTGGGCGATACACTGGGGCCGATCCCAACGCCCAGCACCCTACCCAAACCATGAAAAACCTCTCCACCCTTTGTTTGTCCCTTGCGTCCTTGACCCTTCTAACTCCGATCGGATGGGCCCAGGCCCCTGCGTCGGCCGAGCCTGTGGCGCCCCTGGACATGGACGAAGTGGACCGATACATGGAGCATGTGGATTTCCTGGCGTCGCCATTCCTCGGCGGACGGCTTCCGGGAACGGAGGGCATGGAGATTTCCAAGGACTATGTGGAGTTCTACTTCGAGCGCGCGGGCCTTGCGCCCGCCGTGCCCATGGAGCCGACGGGGGATCTGGACGGACCCGGAAATTCATGGCGCCAGCCGTTTGTGCTGGGCGGCAAGTACACGGTGGAGGAGGCCACATTCGGAATCATTGGGCAGGAGGCTTTCGAGCAAGGCGAGGACTTTGGTGTTCCCGGCTGGGGCGGGGCCGGTGAGGTGAGCGGAGAGGCGGTCTTCGTTGGCTATGGCATTGCGTCCGGACCTGAGGACTACGTGGGCCTTTCCAAGGACCTGGATCTTTCTGGAAAAGTTGCCGTGATGCTGCGGTTCGAACCCATGGGCGAGGATGGGAAGAGCCTTTTCACCAAGCGCGGCTGGAGTGGCAAAGCTGGCTTGGGTGGCAAACTGAACGCCGTGCGCAAGCTGGGCGCGAGCGCCGTTTTGGTGGTCAACACACCCGGTGCCAAGGATTCACGCATCAAGCGCTTGCGGGACAAGAAAGTATTCTCAAACACGCAGGTGGATATTCCCGTGTTGCATGTGACCGGGGACCTGGCCCAGAAACTTCTGGATGCGGACGGCAAGGGTTTGAAGTTGGAGGAACTGATCGAGCGGGCCAACAAGGGCGAAGCCGTGGAGAGTCTGGACGTTCAACTCGGCGTGGACTGTTCCATGGCCTACAAGGGGTCCACAGCGGAGAACGTGATCGGAGTCCTGCCCGGAAAGGGCGAACTCGCCAAGGAGTACGTGATGATCGGCGCCCACTTGGACCACCTGGGCATGGGGGACTTTGGTTCCCGCGATCGCAAAACCGCAGGCAAAGTGGTGCATCCAGGTGCCGATGACAATGCGTCCGGCGTGGCCGCTTTGATCCTGATCGCCGAACGCCTGAAAGCGGATTTTGACGCCATGCCCGAAGGCGCCCAGGCTCGCAGTGTTCTATTCGCCGCTTTCAGCGCGGAGGAGTCGGGGTTGAATGGTGCGGGTCACTACACCAAGAATCCGATCAGCCCCCTGTCCGATTTGGCCCTGATGATCAACTTCGACATGATCGGTCGCATTGAGAACAAACGCCTTTCCGCTTCGGCCCTCGGCACGGGCAAAGGCCTGGAGGAATTCCTGGCCGGTTTGACCGACCGCACGGACTTGGAAGTGGTTCTAGAGCAGAGCACCATGCCCGCCAGCGATCACTGGCGTTTTGTACAGGCCGAAGTCCCTGTGATTTTTGGGTCCATGGAAAACATCCACGATGATTACCACACCCCGCGTGATACTTCGGCCATGATCCAGCCCGAGGATGCCGTGCGGGCTTCCATGTGGTTTCACCAAGTCCTCTTGGAATCTTCCCTTTTTGAGGGCAGGTTCGAGTTCCAGGACCCCCAAATGGCAGGGCGCCGCACACCGCCCAGTGCCAACGCGGACAGCGCCAGCCCGGGACAGCCCAAAGTTCTGTTCGGGATTCAAATGGGCGAATCCCAGGAAGGGCAAAGCGGTGTGACGATCAGCCAGGTGACTTCGGGAGGATCCGCGGCCCGCGCAGGAATCCAAGCTGGGGACGTGTTGACGCAGTGGGAGGGCAAGCCAGTTCAAGATTTCCCCACCTGGTACAAGTCCTTGCTCGACGCCAAGCCCGGCCAGGAAGTGACCTTGACCGTAAAGCGTGACGGCAAGGACATGGAACTCAAAGCCACCCTGGATCCGCGCTGATCGCGCTGGCCACCGGAGCCCTCCCATGTTTGCATCCCTCGCATTGTTCGTTCTGGGCGCGCTCGCGCAGGCACCGGATCCGGCCTCCCAGTTCGACTTCTGGATCGGTGAATGGTCGGTTCAGAACAGGCACATCCAGGAGGACAATTCCTGGCGCGAAGGGGACGTGACGCGGGCGCGCATCACCCCGGTATGCGGTGGCACAGCCTTGCTCGAGGAGTGGGCCGGCCCCCTGCATGGAAACTTCATGAACGGGTTCAGCTTGCGCAGCTTTGATCCTATCCAGGATCAATGGACCATCCTGTTGTTTTGGACCGTCGATGGGGATGGGGCTTTCGGGCGCATGCGTGGGGGCTTTCGACATGGTCGGGGTGAATTCCACAGCAGCACAAAGGGCGCGGAACGCACCCGCTACAGTTTTAGCGACACCCTGCCACAATCCGTGCGCTGGGACGAGGCCTACACCAAGGACGGCGGGCGCACCTGGTTCACGGATTGGATCATGGAGTTCCGTCGTACCAAGCCGCGGGCCGAAACCACAGAGGACCAATTCTTTGCCGAGGCCTGGACCTCGGGCAAGGCATCCAAACACGGGCAAGCGCGCAACCTGGATTGGATGCTGGGCCAGTGGTCGGGCCAGCAAACCGACGCGGCGGGCGTGGCCTCCGAAGCACGGTTGCGGTGCAAGTTGATCAACAAGGACTGCTTGCTAGTGGACCTGCTAGAAACACGGACGGCCTCCGACCAAGCCTGGAATTCCCGGTTGGCCGTGCGCGGTTACGAATCCCGACGCCAGTCCTGGGCCACCTGGTCGGTGACCGACGAAGATCCAATCCTCCGTGGTGCTCGTGGAATTCCAAGCAAGCTGGGAATGTCCTTCGAGTCCTACGCCCCAACGGGTGAACCCATCATCACCGAGCGGGTTGAAAAACTATCGGATGGTCGACTTTCGATCACCCGCATTCGGCAGGCCCATGCCACCGGAGAGCTGGAAATACTCTCGACCACACTGCTGGTGCGGGAACCGGAGCCCGAGACCCCGGGGAAGTGATCGGAGGAAGGATGTTTGACCCCGAATCGTGCCATGTTCCGCATGGGCCGCCGCGGGGACGGCATGCGCGTGGCTCGCACGCCCCTTGGAATGGTGCGTTCTGGCGGGTGGAGTTTTC
>JARGOW010000293.1 GCA_029212955.1 Planctomycetota bacterium
CTGACCGGTCTCCTCGACGGTGACGGCGCGGAAGGACGGGTCCTCACGGCACATGCGACCGATGATCTCGGACAGCTTGTCCCGGTCCTGGCCGGATTCCGGCTCGAGGGACATGGAGATCACGGCGGGCGGGAACTCGATGGCAGCCAGGGCGATCGGGTTTTCCGGGTCGCACAGGGTGTCACCGGTCACGGTGTTCTTGAGGCCGATGACGGCGGCGATATCGCCGGCGGGCACCATGTCGGTGGCCTCACGCTTGTTGGCGTGAATCTTGACCAGGCGGCCGATACGCTCGTACTTGCCGGTACGCGGGTTCAGCAGGCGGGTGCCTTTCTCGAGCTTACCGGAGTAAACGCGAACGAAGGTCAAGTCACCGGTGGGCTCGGCGATGGTCTTGAAGGCCATGACGCTCAACGCATCGTCCGTGCTGGGACGACGGGTGACCTTGTCGTCGGTGCGGGGGATCCTTCCCTCCACGTCCTCGATCTCGACCGGAGCCGGAAGGAAGTCGATGACGGCGTCCATGACGAAGCGCACGCCCTTGTTCTTGAGCGCGGAACCGGCCATGACCAGGGTGGCGGACATGGAAAGGCTGGCCTTACGCAGGCCACGCATGATCATCTCCTCGGAGATTTCCTTGTCCTCGAGGAACAGGTCGAGGAGCTCGTCGTCGGCTTCTGCGGCCGCTTCGATCATGGTGTGGCGATACTCGAGCGCCTTTTCCATGTGCTCTTCGGGAACGTCACCCTCGTAGTACTCGCGGCCGTCACCGTTCTCGGGGAAGGTGATGTAGCGCATGCGGACCAGGTCCACGAAACCTTCGAAATCGGCTTCGGCACCGATGGGCAGCTGGATGGCGACCGGGTTGGCACCCAGACGTTCCTTGATAGTGCCCATAGCAAATTCAAAGTTGGCTCCGATCTTGTCCATCTTGTTGATGAAGCAAACGCGGGGAACCTTGTACCGGTTGGCCTGGCGCCAAACCGTTTCGGATTGGGCTTCCACGCCGTTCTTGGCGTCGAACACGGCGACCGCACCATCGAGAACACGCAAGGAGCGCTCCACCTCAACGGTGAAGTCCACGTGTCCAGGGGTGTCGATGATGTTGACTTCGTATTGGTTCCAGAAGCACGTCGTTGCAGCCGACTGGATCGTGATGCCCCGCTTCTGCTCCTCTTCCAGGTAGTCCATGGTGGCGGCGCCGTCGTGCACCTCACCGGTCTTGTGGATCTTCTGGGTCAAGAAGAGCACCCGCTCGGTGACCGTGGTCTTGCCGGCATCAATGTGGGCCATGATGCCGATGTTGCGTTTGAACTCGGGTCCGTTCGTTTTGCCCTTGGGCATACGCGGAGATTCTGTTTTGAGAGTGGCCGTCATGACGGTCTGCCGACTGATTCGGTGATGAGAAGAGGTAGCGGGGCGGCGCACTTCATCCAGCGTGGATCGTTGGCGCCATAAATTCAGACCGCCCTCCTCCCTCTGCGGAAAAAGCACGCGGTCCTGCGGTCAAGATGGGTCGAGTCCAGATTGTTTGTCGGGATTTGCTCCTGGCGTCCCAAGCCGGCGTTAGTGGGAAATTTGCGGTAACTCGGCCCCGCAGCCAACCCGGTAGGGTTGGTGAGGACGCCGATTTATCGCAAAGTCGTCAATAATGCCGGAAGGCTGGCGCAGCCAGCCGGTTGGGGCGTTAGGGGTGAATCCCGATGAAGAATCTGGGCTTAGAGCCCTCCCTGAGCCCGACGAAGATACGGACAAAGCGGCTCCCGCCAAGGCACTTTCTATAAGTGCGTCAATCGCCCTTCAATTCTCTCAACCCGGGGCGCCGGACCAGGTCGCCATCCATTTGCCCCTGATACCCCAATCCGCCCTTGGGAATGCCCTTCTCCACCAAGCCGTCCGAGCCCTCATATCCGTGGAAAAAGAAGGGTATGCCCTCCCCCTGACCCTCCTCGGGCCGGGTGCTCAAATGCATGTCCAGGTGGGGTTCCTCCAGGGGCACCCCCCGGCCGGAAGACCCGACCAACCCCAGTTTTTGGCCCTGCTTGACGGAATCCCCGGCCTCCAGGGCCACCGACCCTCTCTGCAGGTGAGCCAGAATGCAGAATTCCCCAGGCGCAACCTCGATCACAACATGGTTCCCCCGTTCGGTCCCACCCTCTTCCCTGTGCTTGAAGCTGCGGTCGGGCTCATCGTTGACCGCAGCCACGATGAGTCCGTCGGCGGGAGCGAATACGATCTGGCCATAGGAAAGGGATTGCTCGGACACCGTGGCGTCATAATCCTCTATACGCCAACGGGTTCCGTCCTCGTCGCGGGCCAAAAGCAAACCGTGGCTCCGGTCTGGCTCCAGCGCCAATGGATTGTGCACACCACCGCCGCCCCCATAGAGTACACGCCACGTCCCGTCCCGCACGGGTAGCTCAAACAGCACCTCGCTGGGCCTATCACGCCGCGGGGAGGGGTAGCCATAGGGGATGGGGGCCGTGAAAACGATCAGAATCAGCAGCAGGAAGCCCTCAATGCGCCAACGACGCACCAGGGGCGGCCTCCGAAGGGCGGTCACAAGGCCCAAAATACCGATCAGCCAAGCCCCCAGACCCGCCGCGAAGCGACCCTTCTTGTAGAGCCAAAGTGAGGCCTCACCCCCCGGTCCCCGGAAGATGTATATGTGCCCTGCGAGCGTTGCGACCAGCAGAACCAGGGCCAAAATGGTCCAAAGCTCAGGCGGGTTCTGGGGCATGGGCGGGCGATTGTCGCCCAGGGGCTGGTTGGAATCTTTCACTTGGGTGGGTCCGGAGGGGACTGTTTTGGTGCTCGAGGCGAGGGGGTCCGCGGGGTGGCATACCTTCGTCGGGCAGTCCGCGAGCCCCTGGAGGCCGTGCCCCCAAGCGCCTCCCAGGGACCTGGGCGGCGCGATGCCTTGGCCCAGCCGCCAGCAGATCTCAGGGTACCCGAAGCCTCCAAATGGCTCACTAGACTTGCCGTACGCAAGGCCCAGCGCGAATGCCCATGAACACTCCAAACCAGGAGCCTGTTCACTTTTGCACGTCCGCCAAGCTACCCTGGCCCCGTCCAAGGGACCTGAAACATTCACCGGGTTTTTTCGCCTCGTCCGGCGCTGGCCCCGTATTCATTCCCCACGAGCCCTGCCCATCCGGGCAGCGCTCCCGGTCCGAACCCAACCAGCCCCCCACTCCGCTCCATGGCACTTGACCTTTTCGGCGCTTTCACCGGCCTCTTCACCATCGTGCAGGATGGCCAGCACGCCTTGCGCTTCACCCTCGGCCGCGCCCGCGCCGTGGTGGGCCCCGGCATCCACTTCAAGATTCCGCTCTTGCAAACCTTCGAAGTGGAAGAGACCAAGCACACGACCCTGGACCTTACGCCCCAGGTCATCCAGCTCAACGACAACCTGGTGTACGAGGTGGACTGCAAGGTGGTCTACCAAATCGTCAATCTGCGCAAGGCCATCGTGGAGGTCGATGACCTCGTGCAAGGCCTGCAAAACCGGGTGGTGATCGCCGTGCAAGAGGTGGTGTCCAACCAAGACCGGGTGTCGGTCACCGACGTGGATGGCATGTGCGCAGCGATTCGGGAAAAGCTACGCGACGTGGAGGACCAGTGGGGTGTGCGCATTCTCCAATTCGGATTCTCAAATCTATCCCCGTCCCCCACGTCACTCGAGATCACCCAGCTAGAAATGCTGGCCCTGGAAAAAGAGTCGCTGTATCAACGCCTGCGCCAAACCGGCCTCACCGAAGAAGCCAGCGTAGCCCTCATCTCCGGCGCTGTGGTCTCCGTACATCCGGACAACCCGCTCGAAGAGATCGGAGCCCCGACCATCGCGCCTCCGGCGCAACCCGTCACGCCCGAGGAATAGTGCAACCCATCCTTCGACAAGGATCCTATTCCCGGAGCACACGCCAGGACACACCCGAGGAAGCTCCTAAGCAAAAGCCGGGGTGGCGTCGCTTCATTTCGACCATGGTCGAAAAGATGGGCGACGACCTCTTCGTGATCGTCGCCGCCACGGTGGGAGCCATCGTGCGCGCTGCCGGCGTGCAGGTACAATCGGGACACAAGGGCATGCTGTTCCACTTCGGCCGCGCCACCAAAGTGCTCGACCACGGCTTCCGCCCGCTCATTCCTTTTTTCCAAACCGTCACCATCGTGCCCACCCGCTCGCGCACCATGGACCTGCCCAGCCAACGCGTGGTCAACCAGGACGGATTGGTGTACTTCGCCGACGCCAACCTGGTCTACCATGTGGAGGATGTGCGCAAAGCGGTCATCGAGATAGACAACCTGGAAGAGGGCATGATGCAAATGCTCATGCTCGGCGTGCAGGAAGTCCTACGCGCCACCGACCGCCACACCATCTCCGACACCGCCGCCCTGGCCCGCGCCCTGGAACAAAACCTGGCCACCCGCCTGGAACCCTGGGGCGTCGTCGTCGACAAAGCCGGCTTCCCCACCCTAAGCCCCTCCGCCAAGAGCCTGCGCATCACCCAACTGGACGAACGCGTCGAAGAACGCCACATCCAACACAAATCCTTCCGCGCCCACGGCTTCAACACCCCCACCGCACTCACCCTGGTCGGCACCCGCCGCTTCCCGCGCTCGCGCACCAAAGCCCTACAACGCCTAGCCCTCAAACGCGCAGCCATCCGGCGCGAGGCCGCGGCGCGATTGGTGCGCATCAAGACTGCGATTCAAGTGGACAAGTGAGCGCGGATCGGGCATTTGGACCCTTGGATCCTCAACTCAGAATGATCTTAGATCATAGGCGCTCGCATGGCCTTCGCCGTTGCCAGCCATGGCGCCATCCGCAAACCAGGTCGGGCTGCCCACAGCGGGATCCAGGCTACTGCGCGTCACGATCTCACCCGAGTCGTTGAAGGTGCGGGTTTAGCCTGCCGGAGCACAGCCTGGTTAAGAGTGAAGATGCCCGTTTCGGTCACTTTGCATTCACTAATCGAAGGGTCTTTGACACAACTTGATCGGCTTCTATAGCACGCATAGATATCGACCGACCATTACGTCCGATAGTTAACGCGGTCAGTGGACTGGTTGAAGGAGCTTGCATGATCGTCCCAAAAAACAAATTCGGAGCTAGGATGGAATCTGAGGTTGGCCCAGCGAAAACCACGGCGTAGGTTCCAAGGAATTGCAGGGGGTTCGCTGACTCGTGAAAAGTCGCTGGCATTTCCCAATTGGTTTCACCGGGGGCGAGAGTTCCCGCAACGGATAATCCGAAGTGCCCTTGGCCGCCAAACAAACCTCGAACACCACCCTCGCGGCCCTCCCAAAACAAAAGGTTATGCATCGTTAACCCCGCAATCCCCTTTTGCCCCATCCAAAACGAGCCGACTCGCACTGTCTCACGAACTACGCTCGGCGCATCGCCCAACTGCACAGTTAGGAACTCAACCGATTC
>JARGOW010000294.1 GCA_029212955.1 Planctomycetota bacterium
GCGGCCCTGGACACAAGCGACGTGCCAGCTGTGGGTAATGGCGGTGTTGTGGTGGAAGGGCTCGCATTGCACTACAACTTCCAGGAGGTCGCAGCCGGAGCAGTGGCGGATCAGTCCGGCAATGGTCGGGACGGCTCCCTGGTGGGAGACCCGGAAGCGGTGGAGAGTGAATCCACGGAGGTTGCACGGGATACCGTGGTCATCACCATTGAAGCCCGGAACGAGGGACCTCACGCCTCCGCGGGCCCGGACCAATCGGTGGCGGAAGGGGATACGGTGCAGCTGGTGGGAAGCGGCACGGACCCCGAAGGGCAATCCATCTCGTACACCTGGGTTCAAACCGCCGGCACACCGGTGACTTTGGACGATCCGAGCGCCGCGTCACCGCAATTCGAGGCGCCCGAAGGACTGGTCAACAGTGACATTACCTTTGAGCTGCAGGTCTCCGATGGAGTGAACACATCTGCCGATCAAATCACGGTGACGGTGAACGCGGACAATGATTCACCCTCCTCGAGCGCGGGAGAGGACCAAACTGTGCAAGAAGGCGATGCCGTGACGCTCTCGGGTAGTGGAACGGACCCCGAAGGCCAGGGCCTCACATATACATGGGTTCAGACATCTGGGCCCGATGTGGTCCTCAGCGATAATAATGCGGCCAACCCCACCTTTGATAGTCCGGGGGTGGCGAACAATTCAGACCTCGTATTTGAATTGCAGGTGTCCGATGGCGAAAACGTCTCCGTGGACACGGTGACCATTCACCTGGTAGCCGAGGTGTTTGTGCCGAGCGCGGAAGCAGGTAGTGATTTCGCCGTGAGCGAAGGTGAAACGGTTCAACTGGTCGCGGACACAAGCGGGAACAACCAATCCCTCGATCTTTCCGAATACACCTTGTCCCGGTATGGCGGTGGGCAAGACGCCCACGGTGACTACGAGGTGATCTATGGGGGCGAAGGTTTGAGGATTGGCGGCAACAGCTGGGCGAGTATGGATCTTGCGTACACGGTCACAGCCGACACGATTCTGGAGTTCGACTACAGGAATACAGGGAACGCCGAGATCTCAGGGATCGGGTTTGATACGGACTCTTCGATCAATTCAAACCGAACCTTCAAGGTGTCCGGAACCCAGAACTGGGGAATCCAAAGTGGATTCGATGCCTACTCCGCCGATGACGGGGAGTGGCAAAAGATTCAAATCCGTGTGGGTGATTTCTATACGGGTGACTTTGATTCCCTATTCTTCGTCAACGATCATGATGCTGGGAGTCGCGACTCGGAGGGCTTCTTTGCGAACATAAACCTGTACGAGGCGGGGGACGCGGTGGCCCAGGATGTGACCTATACCTGGGTGCAAACCAGCGGTACGCCGGTGGTTTTGGACGACATTCATTCGCCTACGCCGACCTTTGATGCACCGGAGGGTTTGGTCAACTCGGACGTGACTTTTGAGCTGCAAGTGAGCGATGGAACCACCGTGTCCACCGACTCGATCACGGTAACGATTCAAGCGGACGACGATGCGCCGAGTGCATCGGCGGGAAGCAACCAAACGGTGGATGAGGGGGATGTGGTTCAATTGTCCGGGTCGGGAAGCGACCCGGAGGGGCAAGGTCTTACGTACCAATGGGTCCAAACCAGTGGAACGAGCGTGGTGTTGGATGATGCCACGGCGGCAACGCCTTCATTCGATGCGCCCGAAGGTCTGGTGAACAGCGATATTACCTTCGAGCTCAGGATTTCAGACGGCACAAACGATTCTACGGACTCGGTGACGGTGACCGTGAATGCGGACAATGACGCGCCTTCGACCAACGCGGGTCCGGATCAGGTGGTGGACGAGGGCGATGTGGTTGTTCTATCCGGGTCCGCGAACGACCCTGAGGGACAGACCCTGACCTATTCCTGGGTGCAGACTAGCGGTCCTGCGGTGATCTTAGATGATGCGAGTTCCGCTTCGCCCACTTTCAGTGCTCCGGAAGGTTTGGATGCCACGGACGTGACTTTCAAGTTGACCGTGTCGGACGGTACACACCAGTCGGTGGATACGGTTGCGGTTACCATCCAGGCCGACAACGATGGTCCCTCCGCGGATGCAGGGTCTGATCAAGCCGTGCATGAGGGAGATGTGGTGACCCTTCGGGGCTCGGGAGTGGATCCTGAAGGCCAAGACCTCACCTACCGATGGGTGCAAACCGGTGGACCGGATATCGTCTTGGACGATCCGACCAACGCAGCTCCTACATTTGTTGCGCCGGAAGGCCTGGCCAACGTGGACTTCACCTTCGAACTACAAGTTTCGGATGGTGAATCCATGCAAGCCGATCTGGTCACCGTCACGGTGAATGCGGACAACGATGCGCCTTCGGCTGTGGCTTCGGTGCCTAAGCCGGGCATGTGGAATTATGAGTACTTTGACCTTCCCGGTAGCAGCTATTCCAATCTGGACCAGGCGGGCTTTACCTTGGAGGGCGGAAGTCAAAGCTCATTGACGCCGACCGAGACGGGGGTCACGGATTCCTTGAATCCGTCGGACTTTGATACCGGAGATCTCTTTGGGTTGCGCATGACCACCCAATTGGTGATCGATGAGGCTGGTTCCTATGACTTCCAGAGCTATGCGGATGACGGTGTCCGTCTGTTTGTGGATGGCATTGAGGTGTTGGAGGACGATGGTTTGCATGCGGCTCGAAACGCAAGCGGAGACCCCGTGGAACTCACGGCCGGCGTCCACGAATTGACCGTTGTGTACTTTGAGAACCGTGGGGCCCAGGTATTGGATGTGTCCATTTCCGGGCCGGACACTGGAGATGCCTTTGTCAGTCTCGGAGGCTACCCGGGAGTGAATGCGGGAAGTCAAACGGTGGTGGATGAAGGACAACTCGTGCAATTGGATGGGTCCGCCTCCTCGGACCCGGAAAGCGAGGGGCTCACCTATCGCTGGGTGCAGACCGGAGGTTCGACGGTGGTTCTCAGCGATGCAAACTCGGCAACGCCTAGCTTTGTGGCGCCGGAGGGGCTTATCAATTCGAACATTACCTTCGAGCTGCAAGTTTCCGACGGCACCAACGTTTCGACGGACACGGTTACGCTTCTTGTCAACGCGGACAACGATGCTCCCACCGCGGAGGCCGGCAGCCATCAAGCGGTGCAGGAGTTGGACACCGTGCAATTGGTGGGCTCGGGAGTCGACCCCGAAGGCGAAGGCCTCAGCTACCAATGGGTCCAAACCAGCGGTACCCCAGTCGTTCTGGATGATGCCACGAGTTCAAACCCCACGTTCCAGGCGCCCGAAGGCTTGGTCAATTCCGACCTGAATTTCGAACTCCGCGTTTCCGATGGAGTGCATACGAGCGTTGATACGGTCGTGATTACGGTCGGTGCCGACAACGACGCTCCCAGTTCGGATGCGGGGCCTGACCAGGTTGCCCAGGAGAATGCTACGGTGCAGCTGGCTGGCTCGGGTTTGGATCCCGAGGCCCAGGGAGTCACCTTCGAGTGGGTACAGGTCTCAGGCCCCAGCGTGGTTCTAGATGACTTCACGGCCCCGGACCCGATTTTCTCGGCTCCGGAGATGGTGGCCAATACGGAGGTGGTATTTGAACTGCGCGTCAGCGACGGCGTGCATACCACTTCCGACACAGTATCTGTGATGGTCAATGCAGACAATGATGCTCCCAGTGCGGAAGCTGGACCCAATCAATCCGTTGCGGAAGGAGCAATTGTGCAAATGACCGGAGCTGGTGAGGATCCCGAGGGGGAAGGTCTGACCTACAACTGGGTTCAGGTTAGCGGACCTGCTGTTGTGCTCGACCAAGCGGACACAGCGACTCCAACCTTCGACGCACCGAACTGGCTTTCCAATAGCGATGTGGCATTCGAATTGCACGTGAGCGATGGAACGAACACTTCCGTGGACACGGTGACCATCACGATCCAAGCGGACGATGATGCCCCCAGCTGTGGCGCCGGATTCGATCAGACCGTGGTGGAGAACTCCACAGTTCAGCTTGGAGGATTCGCGGAGGATCCAGAGGGGCAAGGCCTGACCTACACTTGGGTGCAAACCTCGGGGCCTTCCGTGGTGCTGAGTGATGCCCATTCCTTAGAACCCACTTTCGCTTCCCCCGATTTGGTAGCCAACAGCGACATCACCTTCGAGTTGCGCGTAAGTGACGGCGTGAACACATCGGTGGATTCGGTCACGATCGCTGTGAATGCGGACGACGATGCGCCTAGCGCCGATGCGGGTCCCAACCAGGCGGTCGAGGAAAACTCTGAGGTCCAACTGCGCGGAGTGGGTGTAGACCCGGAGGGCACGGGTTTGACCTACACGTGGCTGCAGACTTCGGGTCCCACCGTGACTTTGAGCGGAGCCGACACGGCCTCTCCCACATTCACCGCACCGGAACTGCTTTCGAATACGGATGTGGTTTTTGAGCTGAGCGTGTCGGATGGTACCAATGTCTCGGTCGATACCGTTACGGTGACCGTGGGCGCGGACAATGATTCACCCGCAATCGATGCGGGCGCGGATCTGCGGGTTCAGGAGGACGACTTGGTTCAGCTCCGCGGGCAAGCAACGGATCCGGAAGGACAAGGTCTCACATACGAATGGATTCAGACCGCGGGACCGTCCGTCGAGCTGATGAATGCGGATTCCGCCACCCCGACTTTTGTGGCTCCAAACCTCGCCGCAGACGCGGAAGCGGTGTTTGAATTGCGGGTATCGGACGGAGTCAATACGGCCGTGGACACCATGGTGGTGCAAATCGTGGCCGACGACGATTCACCCGTGAATGTGGATGCGGGGTCGGATCAGATGGTGGAAGAGTTGGACCAGGTGCAGCTCATTGGGTTGGGAACCGACCTGGAAGGGCAGGATCTCACCTATCGCTGGGTTCAAACCTCCGGAACCCCGGTGGTTTTGGACGATGCCCATTCCGATTCCCCCCAGTTCCGCGCACCCGAAGGCCTCGTCAATTCAGATCTAACCTTCGAGCTGCAGGTCAGCGATGGCTTGCATACGACCACGGATACGGTCACTGTGACCGTGCAGGCAGACGATGATGCGCCTAGTGCAGATGCAGGCGCAGACCAAACCGTCAACGAACTGGACGCGGTGCACCTGGCGGGGACGGGCGTCGATCCGGAGGGCGAAGGCCTCACGTATCAATGGGTCCAGACCGGTGGGCCCACGGTGACCTTGGATGATCCAAGTAGCGAAAATCCCCGATTTGTATCGCCCGATGGCCTGGCAAACACGGACTTCACATTTGAGCTTCGGGTTTCGGATGGGGTGAATGTATCCAGCGACACCGTCACGATTACGGTCAATGCGGACAACGATGCCCCAATCGCCGATGCCGGGGTCGACTTAATGGTGCCGGAAGGCGAGTGGGTGCAGCTGGAAAGCGCATCCTCTGATCCGGAAG
>JARGOW010000295.1 GCA_029212955.1 Planctomycetota bacterium
GAGCAAAATGAGCCGGTTCGTCGCACGGTGGCGATCAAACTTATCAAGGCGGGAATGGACTCGCGGGAGGTGCTTGCACGATTTGAGGCCGAGCGACAAGCGCTCGCCGTGATGGATCATCCCAACATCGCGCGCGTGTTCGATGCGGGGTTGACGCGCCAGGGGCGTCCTTTCTTCGCCATGGAATTTGTGCAGGGCGAGCCCTTGTCCGAGTACTGCGATCGCGAGCGACTTTCGGTGCGTCAACGCCTGGAGCTCTTTGTCCTGATTTGCAACGGGGTCCAGCACGCGCACCAGAAAGGAATCGTTCATCGGGACTTGAAACCCAACAATATCCTGGTCTGCACGATCGACGGTCGGCCTACCCCAAAGATCATCGACTTCGGCCTGGCCAAGGCCGTCGACCAGCCTCTGACCGACAATTCGCTACAGACGGCCTATGGTGTGATGCTCGGGACGCCGCTCTATATGAGCCCCGAACAGGCCGACGCGAAGGTCCTCGACATCGACACGCGGGCCGATGTCTATTCCCTCGGCGTGATTCTCTACGAATTGCTAACGGGCTCCACGCCACTTGAGCAGAACAAGCTACAGGAAGCTGCGGTTGCGGAGGTGCTGCGTATCATCCGCGAAGTCGACCCGCCGCGCCCCAGCACGAGGCTGAGTGCGAGTGAGGCTCTGCCCAGCGTCGCGGCCCAGCGCAGCTTGGATCCGAATCAACTGAGACGTCGTGTCTCAGGCGATCTCGATTGGGTGGTCATGCGAGCGCTCGAAAAGGAACGTGACGCACGCTATGGGTCCGCCAGTGGCTTGGCCGCTGATATCGTTCGACATTTGGCCGATGAGCCAGTTAGCGCGGGCCCGCCTTCCACCAGCTATCGACTGCGAAAATTCGTAAAACGCAACAGGGCCACGGTCATTGCATTCAGTGTGGTGGGGGTGGCGCTCTTGCTAGGTGTGATCGGCACGTCTTTTGGCTTGGTTTGGGCCCTGGACGAAAGGGACCGGGCCGACGAGCAAGCCCGAATCGCGAGTGCCGCCCAACTCGCCGAAGCGGAGCAGCGCGTGGCTGCACAGGACAGCGCAGCCGAAGCTCAAGTCGAGGCTTTGCGTTCAGAGACGGTTGCCAGTTTCTTGCGCGAGGCCCTGGCCGGGGTCGGTCCGTCGGTCGCACTCGGGCGGGATACGGAACTCTTGGAGGAAGTGCTGCACCGCACGGCGGAGCGGATCGAAACCGAGCTTGCGGATGAACCGCTGGTCGAGGTCCACATCCGCAATACGTTGTCGGTCAGCTATACGGAGATTGGATCTTACGATGAAGCGGACGAGCACGGCCGTCGGGCGCTAGAGCTCTATCGGGCACAGCACGGGAACGATCACGCCGATACGGCCAGCCAACTCAACCAACTGGGAGTCATTGCGGAATACCGGGGGGAACTTGAGCGGGCTGAGAAACTCTATCGCGAAGCCCAAGGCATCTACACCCGAATGGACGTGCTTGCCGACGACGAAAGCGAAGGGGAGTTGTTGCGAAATCTGGGCACGATCCTGACCTACACCGAGCACGTGGATGAGGCGCGCGACCTGCTCGATGCCGCCCGCACGTGCTTTGTGCGCTTCCATGGAAATGAAGACAATGCGGAAGTGGCTACGGTGATCACTGCTCTAGGCAATCTCGAGCGCAACCAGCGCCAGTACGTGGAGGCCAAGGCACATTACGAGGCTGCGCTTTTGATTCATCGCCGGGTGCTACCAGGGAACCACCCTCACATTGCCGTGGACCTGCGCAACTTGGGTGGCCTTCTCGATGAGATGGGCGAGTTCACTGGGGCGGAGGCACACTTGCGCGAAGCCATCGAGCTAGAACGGGAGGTCAGTGGGGATCATCCAGAGTTGGCGGATACGCTCTCCTTCTTCTCCGTATTCCTGCGAAACCAAGGGCGGTTCGAGGAGGCGGAGGAGGCGATTCAGGAGGCCTTGGCGATCGCCAAGCGGGTGCACCCAGAAGACCATCCGGATATCCGAAACTACCGAACGTCCCTGGCGCTTGTCGCTTCAAGTTTGGGCCGCTCCCAAGAAGCGTTGGAGTTGCACGAGGCTATTCTTGCGATGGACTTGCGCAAGGGAGACGAGGATGCCGCACTCATTAGCTACAACAACGTGGCTTTCGCACTGATGGAGAATGGCCGCTCTGAGGAAGCGGACGCCGTGTTTCTAAAGGGCATTGCGTTGGCCGAGCAGCGGGACCCGAATGGGTCTGCGGAGCTGGCCATGATCCTCAACAACCACGCGCGATGCCTCAACTCACTGGAGCGGCGGCAGGACTCGATCAAGATACTCGAGCGCGTTCTCGAAATGCGTAGAAGACTGTTCGGACCCAAGGACCAGTCACTTGCCAACACAATGAGCAGTATCGGTAACGTCTATCGGGACCTTGGCGAGCTCGATCGTGCCGTGGAATGGAAGCGGTTGTCGGTTGAGCTCTACGCCGAGGTCCTTGGGCCCGAGCATCTCTATACGGCGATCGTAGGAAACGGTTTGGCGCAGGTCCTGGAGAGCCGGGGATCCTTTGAAGAGGCTGTGAGCTTCCGACGTAGCGCGATTGGGCCACTCACCTCCACCTATGGCCCGACGCATGGCCAGCCCCTCGATGCCCGCGCGCACCTGGGCCGTGCACTCAAAGAGCTCGGTCGCCCCGAAGAGGCGCTGGTCGAACTCACCACCGTCCTGGAGGCCGCCCATTCGGCACCTGATTCACAACCCCTCGATGATGTACTCCTTGCGCGAATCCGGGTTTGGAAGGCGGAAGCTCTGGTGAAACTCGCGCGTTTCGCAGAAGCGGAGCCCCTGCTCTTAGAGGCGCAAGAATTCGCCGCAGAATCGGAATCCGAGGACGGTGCCGATCCACTCGGATCCACGGCTACGGACCCCATCGAGGCACTGATCCAACTCTACGAAGCTTGGCATGCGGCAGAACCCGATTCTGGACATGACAGCAAGGCCGCCAAGTGGCGTGATCGGCGTTGATGTCTGGATGTCAGTGAGCCTATCTTCCAGGCATCAACATGGCGATGGCTTGCACGGCGACTCCGGTGCCGCCCGCCAGGGCGCCCATGCCTTCTAAGGTTTTGCCTTTCACGTTGACCGCGTTGCTTTGAATGCCGAGGAGTTCGGCCAGGCGCTCGCGCATGGCGGCGCGGTGGGGGGCGATGCGGGGGCCTTCGGTGGCGATGACGATGTCCACGTTGCCGATGCGGTAGCCTTCCTTTTGAATGGCTTGGACAGCGGCCTCGATGAAGACCGCCGAGTCCTTGTTCTTGTGGGCCGCGTCGGTATCCGGGAACAGCGTGCCGATGTCGTCCAGGCCTGCGGCACCCAGCAAAGCGTCGGTGATGGCGTGCAGGACCGCGTCCCCATCGGAGTGGCCGGCGGGTCCGGTGGGGTGGTCGAGGGTGATGCCGCCCAGGCGACAGGGCCGGCCTTCCTCCAGGCGGTGCAGGTCGAAACCTAGGCCGATGCGCGGGCCGGTGCGATTGGGTTGGTCCATGTTTTTAGGCGTTGTCGCGGGCACGCAGTAGTGCTTCCGCGATAGGTAGGTCTTCGGGGCGCGTCACTTTGATGTTCTCGGAAACGCCTTGGACCAGGGTGACCGGGCCGGCGAATTGTTCGTACAAAGCCACGTCGTCGGTGGGGGGCGGGGAGAGTTCCGCTGCCCGTTCCAGGGTGTCGAGGAAGGCCTGGGTGCGAAATCCCTGGGGGGTTTGTGCGGCCCACAGGGGGCTGCGGTCCACGGGCTCCACCGCGTGGACCCCGTCGAGGGAGCGGTGCAGGGAATCCGTGACGGGCAGGGCCAGTAGGGCGGCGCCGGAGGATTGCGCGGCCAGGGCCACCTGGTCGATGTGCTCGGAGCGCACCAAGGGCCGCGCTGCGTCGTGGATCAACAGCACATCCCGGTTGCTGTCGGCGGCCAGGCAACCGGCCCGCACGGAGTGAAAGCGCTCCTGGCCCCCGGCTACCATGCCGCGCAAGGGCAGGCCCACGCTATCCACCACCGCGCCCAATGCGTCGAAGTCCTCGGGCCGGGCCACCAGAACCAGGTCGTGCACGGTTTGGGCGGTGGCGAAGGCCTCCAGGGTGTGCGCCAGAAGGGTTTTGCCGGCCAGGGGCAGTAGGACCTTCGACGTGGCGCTGGCACCCATGCGGGAGGAGCGCCCGGCGGCAACCAGGACCAGGGTGGCGAAGGCGTCTTGCATGGGGCGTAGCCTAACCTGATCCGCCCCCCGCCGCCCCAAAAAGCCGTGTTCGCGGGGAGCGTGGAACCCACGTCGAGACGATTCCGCCTTGGGGATAGCGAGACTGGACAACTCCCATGGTTGTCACGGGGGCCCGGTATATTCCGTTTTAGAGCAGGCCGGACCCCGGCCATAACGATGGAGGTTGTCCGGTCTCGGTACCCGGATCAGATGGTTCTGGGAACGGGAGCACGCTTTGCGTAGGTTGCAAGCAGCCATGTCGGACAGCCACACGATTCAATACGCGGACCCTTTGGTGGTCATGGGCATCGATCCGGGAACCCAGGTGGTGGGTTATGGGGCTGTGGTCCTACGCGACAAGAAGTCCGTGCTTTTGGCCGCCGGGGTGGTCCGAACCACCCCGGGGGGTCCGATCTCTTCCCGGCTGGCCCATATCCGATCGTCCCTGGACGAGTTGCTCGGGGAGCTGAAACCCCAGGTGGTTGTGATCGAGAAGGCCTTTGCCCACAAGAACTTGGCTTCCGCCCTGCGCATCGGAGAAGGGCGGGGTGTGGCACTCTCCTGCGCCGCGGTGAGTGGGGCCCAGGTGGTGGAGTACACGCCCGCGGAGGTCAAAAAGTCCCTGACTGGAAACGGGGGAGCTGACAAGACCATGGTCGCCCGTTGGGTAGCGGTGGAACTGGGGTCGCCCCCGGTATTGGATGAGCTGCGCCACGACGCCACGGATGGTTTGGCCCTGGCTTTGACCTGGGCCCGCCGCAGGCACTTGGCCCAGCTGGGCTTGCGCTGAGTCCTTTGGGCGGGGTTCCTTGGGCTTGGCAGGAATACGCCACGCCCCGTAGGGAATGCCAGCCATCGTAAATGGCCGGTTCTACGCCTTGGAGCAATCGCGATGGGGCCTTCCCTGATGGCCGCGACTAGGCGATACTGCCCTTGTGTCAGAAGCAGGGGAAATAGAACAGGCGATGGGCGGATTGGACCCGCGCGAAGAATTGAGGGAGGCGATGGGGGAGTTTTCTCCCGAGTTGCGCTTCTTGGATTGTGGTTGGGTATTGGAAGGGGCGGACGAAGGTCTTTCGGATCTGGATGAATCCTTCGAGTCGGAGGACAACATCACGGTGGATTGGGTGGCCGTGGATGCGGCCGGACGATTGAACCTCTTGCTCTGG
>JARGOW010000296.1 GCA_029212955.1 Planctomycetota bacterium
ACTTGCCTTGGCCTGGGCCCCTGATTTCAGAGCTTTTGGGTGCCGAGGAGGCAAGTTGCAATATTATGGGGGCTTGACCGAATGCCTTCCGGCAGAACTGGCCATGACCGAACCTTCCCGCCCTCGTCGAAGAGATGCGAGCCGCAGCAACCTGGTAGATGCTGGCTTTCAATTGTGGTTGCTCAACATTCTTGTGGGCATACCCGTGGGATCGCTGTGGCTATTCCGAGCCACGGCGGGGCCCAAGAGCTTGCCCGATCCAACCCTGTGGCAGCAGATGTTCCCCTATCTGGCGCTGGTGTCGTGCATCGTCGTTCTGGGCATCCTGTTGGCCATCCCGATGGCGCTGGCCCAACGGTTCGTCCGCATCCCGCTTTGGGTGGGGGTCTGGCAGAGCCTCGCGGGGGCCATATTCCTCTCGGTGCTTTACACCGATACGGTGGTCTTTTCCCTTCTGGGGTACCACTTCAACGGGGCCATCTTGAATGTCTTCGTTACGGAGGGTTCGGGGGATGCGGTGCACCTTGGAAGTGAGGTCTTCATTACTGCGATCTTGATGATCCTTGGGTTGGCGGTTTTGCAGTACTTCTTCTGGCGCTGGCGCCTGGGACGGATCCTGGCCCATGAGGCGCGCGGAAACCGGCAGATTCTGTTCCTTCAACCGCGGGTGGTTTGCCTTGCGGTCTTCCTGCCCTTGATCACTATCGAGAAGGCAACCTACGCCCTGGCTAGTGTGACCGAAGATCGGGTCATCCTGTACTCGGTCAAGCCGCTGCCGACCTTGAAGCCCAGGCTGGGGCCCTACCTGGATTCGCTCCGCGAGGAGCGCAAGGATGTGCACTCCCTTTTGGCCACGGTTTACTTGGGTGGTGAAGAGGGGCAAAAGCTCAACTATCCCCACTCCAGGCCGGAGATTCCGGCGGATGCTCCGCGGCCCAATGTGCTCATGATTGTTTTGGATTCCTGGCGCCAGGACGCCATGTCCGAAACCTTGACGCCCAACCTGTCACGCCGTGCCCAGCAGGCACGAACCTTTGTGGACCACAAGAGTGGCGGAAACGGCACGCGCTTCGGCCTGTTTACCATGCTGTATGGATTGCATGGTTCCTATTGGTTCCGCGCACTGGAGAACAACACGACCCCGGTACTTTTGGACACGCTCCAGGACCTGGACTACGACATTCGGGTGATTTCAGCGGCCTCCATGAACTTCCCCGAGTTCCGAAGCACCGCTTGGTACAAGTTGGAGTCGTCCGAGATCGTGGATTCCTTCCTCAAGCCGGATGGGGAGGAGATCACGCGCCGCTCGGATGTGAAGGATGGTTTGGTTGCGGACGATTTCGTGCAGTGGATGGACGACCGGAATGCGGCCGGAGAAGACCGACCGTACTTCAGTTTCGTTCTGTTGGATTCGCCCCATCAGCCGTACTTCAATCCCGGCGGTCCCCACCAACCGGCTTTGGATCGGCCGCTGAATTACATCAGCCAGGGGATCACGAAGGAGGAGCCCGAGCTCGGAATCATGCGTGAGAAGATCAGCAACACCTACAAGAACTCCGTGCTGTATGCGGATGGTGTGGCAGAGAAAATCCTCGCGCGCGCCGAGCAGGTGGATCGCGAGCACCCCAATGCTGCTGGCACGATCGTGCTCATCACCGGAGACCATGGTGAGGAGTTCTACGAGAGCGGCTTTTGGGGCCATACCTCCAACTACACCCCCGAACAGATTGATGTGCCCTTCTTCATGTATGGACCTGGCATTGAGCCTGGCATCGAGAACAGCCCCACATCCCACCTGGACGTCTCCAACAGTATTCTCGAGCTGCTAGGCGCAGACCCCGAGTTGCGCTTGGGCTACACCCAGGGCGAAAGCCTGTTTGACCCGCTTCCCGAGCGCGCCCGCGTGGTGGCAGGATTCGCCGACGTGGGTTTGCTCACCGACCAAGGCATCATTCAAATGCCGAGTGAGGCCGGAAAGCAGAACGTTTGGGTCTTCAGTGATCGCTGGAAGCCCATGCCGGAGATGGATGCCATCATCACCCAGCAGGAGGGAGCCCTGCAAACGTTGATTCGCGAGTGTCAGCAATTCCTGAGCCAAACCCCGTGAGGCAGCCACGCGCACGGTTTGGAACGGTGCGCCAAGGCATGGGAATTTCCTATGTCGTGAATGCCCGGTAAAAACCGCAGTACAACCCACGAAATTACGAAAAGACCCCGGAGATCCGAAGGTACGGGGCGTGTAACAAGAGTCTGACATTAGGAGCCATTGGGCCATGGCTCCTCGAACATCCACCACGAATCCATTCCTATGAAATCATCCATTTTCTGCATGGCGCTATCCCTGGCGCTCTTCCTAAGCCCTTTTACGGAAGCGCACCCCAAGTCCACGCAGCCCGCATCGATTGAATTCGACTTCCAGGCCCAGGCCGACCGGGCCATGATGCGCCACGGGGTGATGGGGACCATGCCGGAGGAATTCTCCTTTGACGACTACTGCAAGCTGGGTTTCGTGCATTTGGAAATCGGCCTGTACGACCTGTATATGGAGCAGGATTCCTTCGCCGAAGCGACGGACGCCAAGCGCATGTTTGGCGTGGCCCAAAGCTTGGTGGCCCTGCAACAGCGTTGGTTGGATTGGATCGATCCCGCAGGTTCCCAGTACAAGAATGAGCGAGATGTTTGCAAGAAACTGCACAGCTACCTGGGCAAGGCCAAGCTAGGCGAGGCCCTCGCTGCCGCCAAGGTGGTCGCCACCCCCGGTGGGGACGGCATGATGGAAGGCCCCAGCGCCCTCGACCTATGGACCGTGCTCGATGTGGATCCTGCCCAGCTGGAAACTTTCCGTGCCCTGAACGTGTTCCTGCAGACCAACGGCGGAATGGGATTGGACCGGGAAGCCAAGTCCGAGAAGATGGTGCTGTATCCCGGTCGCGAACGCTTTGTTGAGGTCACATCCCTGGCTGGATGGGCACGACCCGAGGCCCGCGGAAGCATGTGGAACACAGGCATTTTTACCTGGACCAACTTCTATGTGAACGATTGGCGTTTCCTTTCCTTTCAGTTCAGTGCGGCCAACCCCAATGAGAACACCTATCGCCAGGGTTCGAACATGGAGGATCGTTCCCCGACGGGATTGAAGCAACAGATTTG
Organism: Planctomycetota bacterium; assembly: GCA_029212955.1. GTDB lineage: Bacteria > Planctomycetota > UBA1135 > UBA1135 > NORP259. The sequence continues at coordinate 3,151 of JARGOW010000296.1, forward strand.
CCAACTGGCCGCCCTGGGCTTGCTGGACAACTACTTCGGCGGCAAGGTTCCGCCCTCCGTGGCCGGTGGACTCTCGATCAATCTGGTCGTAGATGTTTTCAAGGAATGCAACACCCGGGTGGATGGTGACCTGCGCGAACGGCGCAAGGAAGCACGCTCCATGTTCGTGCCTGGAGGTCAATCCGAAGGCGGCGTGCTGCCCCCCAACCTGGCCGATAGCCGCTGGCGCGATACCCATGGCAAGGATCGCTTCATCGGTGTCCTCAAGTCAGCCCAGTCGGCAGGAAAGGAAGCTCAACCCCGAAGGGAGCGCAAGGACAAGGTGCGATACTTCGAATTGCTTTCGGACGATGAGAGCGAACGGGCCGTCACCATGGCGCCCGTGCTTGGCGCAGAAGGTCGAAACCGCAAGGTTGTCCCCCTGGACTACTATGGGGATCGCTTGGAATTCGCCCGTTGCTACTCCACCTGCTTCCTCTATTGGATGCGTGAAAAGGGTGGCGGCAAGAAGGCCAAGGATTCCCATCAAAAGTTCGCGGCCTGGCTGACGGCCATGGGAACCACCGCGGAGTTGGATGCCGGCGGGATTCTGGCTGCGGACCCGATTAACGTCTTCGAGAAAATTTTCCAGGAGCAATACGGCCGCCCCCTCAGCGACGCGGACCTGGACCCGAAAAAGAGTTTGGAGGGAGCCTTTCTCCATTGGCTTCCCAAGGGGCGCTGATCCCGGGGAAGCCGCCGGGGATCGAACGGGTCCCCGTACCAGAGGTATCAACGCATTCGCAGTGGATGATCGTGGAACGCAGATCCATGGGCCCGGTACACTGGGTCCATGGATCAAATTTTCCTGGGATGGGGAGCGCGGCCCCTGGAGCGGGCCGCCAAGGCGCTGGTCGAACGGATGGGGGAAGAGTCGGCAGATTGGTGGTACGTTTTGCCGGGCCGCCGCGCGGTTCGGCAGTTCGAAGAAGCCCTAGCCCGGGAGCTACCCGCCCATTTGGAACCTCCCCGTGGCGTTTCTCAGGGCGCATGGTTGGAGGTGTTTCGCCCGGGTACGAGCGTGGCGATTTCGCGTCGTGAAGCCGTACACGCCTGGTCCCATGTCCTGCGGGCACTGCGCGGTGGCGAGCTCAAGTTGGCCCTTGGGGTGGATCGACCGGCGCCCGATGCGGCAGGCGCCTGGTGGGCCCTCGGCCAAAGGGCCAGGGACTTGCACGCGGAGGTTTCCCAGGCTGGAATGGACTTCGAAAAGCTCGCGGTGGAATTGTCCGGGCAGAGTTCCCGGTGGGCCCTCTGGGCCCAGATGCAAGCCTCCTACTTGGCTGTTCTCCATGGGCAAGGCATCAGTGATGGCCTTGCGGATTGTTCGCAGGCAGCCCTGCGCGAAACGGGCAAACTGGCCTTCATCGTCGTGCCTACGGGGAGCGCATTGGAGCGGCGAACTCTTACGGAATTGGGTCCACGATTTGTTTCCATGGTGTTGGCACCCGATCCTGGTGAGGGGGACTCGGGGTTCGATGGGCTCGGATTCCTTCTTCCTGGGTATTGGAGCCACGCCCACGTGCCCCTGGAGCTTTCGGATTGGCATGTGGAGGAGAGCCCTGCGGATCAAGCCCGGCGCGCCTGTTTGGTCCTGCAGGATTGGAGTCAGCATGCCCTTGAGAGCGGAGCCCTCAGCCCCCGCGATGTGGTCTTGGCGGCGCCCGACGAGGAGGTGCGACCCTTCTTGGAACGGCATCTGCAACGTGCGGGCTTGGCGGCCCGCGATGCGGCGGGTTCCCCGCTGGAGCAAGGCCCGCCCGCCCAGTTGCTACAGGCCTTGGCGCGCCTGCTCCCCGATCAACGCTTCACCGATGCGGCCCGGGTCCTGCGGCATACGGATATGGAACAGGCGCTGGCGCGCCAGGCGACGCTGGAGGGCGCGGACTGGCCCGATGTGGTGGCGTGCCTCGACGCCTACCACGAGGGGCATTTGCCCCGGCATTTCCGGGATCCCTTGAATTCGGGGTTCCGATTTTCGGGCGAGATGCAGCGGGTATGGAATGGGCTGATCGCGGGACTTGGTGAGTTGGTCAGCGGGCGGGATCGCACCCTGACCGAATGGGCACCGTCCTTGCGGGGTCTCTTGCAATGGATCTATGGTGCCCAGGAGTTCGACGAAGGGCACGCCCAGGGTCGCATCTCGGCGGCTTGCTTGCGGTCCCTGGTCGAGATCCTGGATGCCTGGGAATCGGGTAGCAAGCCGTGGTTGCCAAAG
>JARGOW010000297.1 GCA_029212955.1 Planctomycetota bacterium
CGGATTCCCCTGCGCGCTTCCGCAGAATTCCTGCTCGACCATGTGGGTGATTTGCCCGAGAAGGTGGGGGGGCTGACCCCGCACCGTTGGGTCTGCGGCCATGCTTTCAACGCTGGACCCGGAGGAATGGAGGCGCTTTATGCGCGACTCGAGGTGGAATCCGACGCGATCAAGCGCTTGGACCTGATCGGAATGATTTGGCAAGACAAGAGTGAAGCGAGCGCCGAGGTTCTCTTGGGGGTTCTCACCGATTCGACCCAGTCGGATTATGAGAGGCTCTACGTTGCCGACCGACTGACCCGTTTTGCGGATCCCGAAATGCTGGCATCCATCACAAAACGATTCTACTTCGAATGCACGGACAGAAATGTGCGTCCCGCACTACAATGCTTGCTATGGACGTGGTTCGGACTGCCCAATGCCTGACTAGAATTTCCTGCCTCCAGCGAGCAATTCCCACCCGGGGCCTCCAGGCCCTCGGGTGTGTCTTTTTGTGGACGCTGATCGCATGCGGGGGTTCGGAAGAAGCCCCGATGGAAACCTGGAACCAAGCGGTTGCGCCGGTGCCTGAGCACGGCACTCCCGAGCCAAAGCAAGCCCCAGCCCCCGGAACCCAGCCCAGTCAAGCGGCCTCTGGATCCCCAAAGGACCCCGCACCCACAACCGTATTCCGGGACAGCCGACCCAGTCGCCCGGCTTGGTTCAAGGCCATGCAAAAGCGAGTGGATCCCGGACCGAGAGGAGATGCTTGGAAAGAGGAAGTCCTTGCACCGGTGGTGGAGGACCATTGGAAACGGTGGGCCCAGGGGACCGATTCGAAGACTTTCGGAGCTGCCACCCTGCACGCGCCCAAGTCTTTGCATCCCCTGGCTTGGCAGGACCTGCCCGGATCTGGCTCCCTGCTTCTCCGCGAGGGACTCGAGTTTTCAAGTCCTGTACCCATCCAGGAGCCAAAGGACCTGGGAGACTGGTGGAATCGCCTTCGCGAGAGTTTGCGCCCCGGGCCCAACCTCGCACCTTCGGGCGCGGAGCCTTTGGAAGCCATGGTGCAGGTGTACCGCATCCAAGAGTTGCCCGATGGGGATTACGACTTGAGGGTTCGGATTCGGGTTTGGCAAAAGGGTGATGGGGCTGCGTGGTCGCGAACCTTGGAGACCGCCCAGGTATGGTCCTTTGGCGAATCGCCCACCCTTCGAAGCTTCCAGCCCATGGCGATGCGTGACTCGCAAACCACGGGGCCCATGTTTGTGGACTTGACCCAATACGTGTTGCCTTCGCGTGCCTTGAGCCGCCACTCCCTTTACGCGGGCGGGATTGAATTAGCGGGTAGGCACGACCGACTGTTTTCCACCAGCACCCAATACCTGGGCATGCACGGATTGGCGGTGGGGGACGTGAACGGAGACGGCCTGGAAGACGTCTACCTGGCCCGGGCTGGTGGATTTGCGAATCATCTATTCCTAGGGCAGCCCGACGGTTCCTTGCTGGATGGGGCTTGGCAAGCGGGCGTGGCTGACCTGGACGATACGGGAGGGGTTCTGATCTGCGATTTGGATGGGGACGGAGCCCGAGATCTGATTGCCGGGGTGGGATCCTGGCTCGTGATTTCGTGGAACGATGGACGCGGAATTTTCAGCGAACGCACGACCCTCTTGCAGGGACCGGATGCCTCCATGGTGTACTCCATTTGTGCAGCGGATGCCGACGGCGATGGGGACTTGGACCTCTACGATACGCGCTATTTCCAAGGAGGACGGCAGGGATCGGCGCCGACCCCTTACCACGACGCGAACAATGGTGCTCCCAATAGTTTCTGGCGCAACACGGGCGATCGCCAATTCGTGGAGGCCACGTCGGAGATGGGACTGGATCAAAACAATCAGCGCTTCAGTTTGGCGGCGCTCTGGGAGGATTTTGATGGAGACGGGGACCTGGACCTCTACGTCACCAACGATTTTGGTCGCAACAATTTGTATCGCAATGACGGGGGCCGCTTTGTGGATATTGCGGAGGCCTCCGACGCCCTGGATATGGCGGCGAGCATGGGAGTCTCCGCTGCAGACGTGGACCGCGATGGCCATGTGGACCTGTACATTTCCAACATGTACACGCCAGCGGGTGAACGGGTCATCCGACACAGCCGCTTTCAAAAACCCGCCTCGCCCGAAGTGCGTGAGAGTTACCGGGACCATGCCAGGGGCAATAGTTTGCTCATGGGTCAAGGGGATGGCCGATTCCGATTTGACGGAGAAATGGCGGGTACGGGGCCGGGCGGCTGGTCTTGGGGGTCGGTGTTCCTCGACTTTGATATGAATGGGCTTCCAGATCTGGTGGTGCCCAATGGCTTTGCCACGGGGAAACGCACCCAGGATTTGGCGAGCTTCTTCTGGCGGGCGGTTGTCAGTGCCTCGCCCGTGCCCGGCGGAAGTGCGGACGAATATCTTCAGGGTTGGCAATGCTTGACCCAACTGGCGGTGGAGGATGGGTACTCCTGGAATGGCAACGAACGTCACTACGCCTATTGGAATCTGGGGGCGGGACGCTTTGCGGATGTGTCCGCTGTTTCGGGCTTGGATTGGTTGGAGGACGGCCGGTGTGCGGCCGTGGTCGATTGGGATATGGATGGCCGGCCCGACCTATGGTTGGCCCACCGAACGGCGCCCATCGTCCGTTTTATGCACAATCGGGTCACGGATCCGGGTCATTGGCTATCCATTGAATTGGAGGGCCAGGCACCGAATACGGAAGCCGTGGGTGCCCTTGTTCAGGTGCGCCAGGGAGAGCAGCAGTCCGAGTCCCGGGTGTATGCTGGGGAAGGCTATCTGGGCAGCGGGAGCAAACGACGTATGTACGGACTCGGGGAATCCAATGGACTGGCCACGGTTACGATCCAATGGCCCAATGGGGAAATCCAGGCATTGGAAGGGCTTGCCGTGGACGCCTTTTATCGAATTCGACAAGGGCAATCCGCAACGAAAGTCGAGCCGCGAAAAACGAATTTGGCGGGAGTCGACGTGGTGGCCGCTGCAGGTGGAAGTGGCCGGCCCATGGGGCGCGTGATCCCTGCGGATCGACTGCCCCTTGCGGCATGGGACTTACCCGATTTCTCCAGGCAGAGGCCCACGATCGGGGACTTGGGGCCGGAGCCGGTTTTGGTCTTTGTGTACGCCGGTTGGCAAGACGGCGGCGCCGATGAACTTGTGGAGCTTTCCAAGGTGCATGATTCGGCGTCCTTCTCGCTGCGCATTGTGAATGTGGATGGCCCGCGCCAGGCGGCTCAAGTGCAGCAACAATTGCAGGACCTCGGCCTGCTCAGTCGAGCCGGAAGGGGCGGGCGAAGGGTTCGCAATTTGATCGATACGATCCTTGGCGAAATCCTGGGAGCCGCCAAGGACCGGGAACTACCCCTGGGGCTTTTATTCGACGGAGAAGGCGGCCTGGCGGCCATCTATCCCGGCGGTCTGCCCTTGGAGCAGGTGGAGAAGGACGCCCAGTCCTTACGCATGCAGGCTTCCGGATCGAATCCGGGTGGGCTGAACGGGGGCCAATGGTTTGGACCAAAACCGAAGCGTTCGCTGGTTCCCTTGGCCGAATTTTTGAGGCGTGCGGGGGAGGCCAAGTTGGCCGAGGGCATGGAGCGGTGGGCAGCTATGCAGAGTTCCCAATCGAGCCCCAAGTAGGCCCTGGCGAATTCAATCCACTTGGATGTGGAAATGGGTGCGCCCGGTCTTTCCAGGATCCAGGGGGACGGCCCAAAGGGTGCCGCGGCTTTCCCGGAGCCCATCGGAACCTAGCGCGGTGGGCTTCCATGTGATGCGATAGCCGTGGTATTCCAGATGGTCTTCCACGATTCGAACATCGGCCAAGCGGTGCTGGATCAAGGGCTGGTCGGAGACCCAGGCGCCCAGGTTGTCGGGCGGCATGTTCGGGAGCGCTGCCAATTCCCTGGCGATCAAGCGCACGGCACCCTTTGCATCCGATTCTCCGGCGCTGACCAGGATAGAGCGGAAGAGGGGCCGGGTGACCGCAATGAAAACGAGGGCCTGCAATCCCAGCAGGGTCCAGAGTCGGACTCGCCTGGAAAGGCCCCGGGGCTGGGCCAAGGACTGGGAGGGTGCGATATTCGTTTGCATGGTGGCTTCCCTCTGAGTTTGGGCACCGCTACCGTGGCATTCAATTGTGGGCTTCTTCCGGAGCGGTTCTCGTCCCGGGGTTGGGGCCACGCCCTCGTCATGAATCAGCTATCCAAGCAATGGAATCTCCTGGCCCCCGAGCGACGGGAGGCCGTATTGTCGGTAGCCCGGGTCCTCGAGGCGGCGGGCCACCGGGCCTGGTTGGTGGGCGGGGCCGTACGGGATCTGTTCCTGGGCCAGGACGTGGGGGATTTGGACATGGTCTCAGCGGCCCTTCCCGATGAGGTGGTGAAGCTGTTTCCGGGTGCCAGGGAAGTGGGCCGGAGTTTTGGAATCGTGCAGGTTTTGGGCGCGGGCCAGTGGATTGAGCTGGCCACCTTTCGACTCGAGAGGGGATACAGCGATGGCCGGCATCCGGACGAGATTCGCTACACCGACTCCTTGGAAAAGGACGCAGGCCGCAGGGACTTCACCTGCAATGCCATGTACTGGGATCCGATCGCCCTGGAATTGGCCGATCCCAAGGGGGGCTTGGCGGACCTGCAACAGGGCGTTTTGGCCTGTGTGGGCGAGGCCCGAGGCCGTTTCGAAGAGGATGGGCTGCGACTGCTGCGCATGGCTCGGTTTCTGGCGCGTTTGGATCTCGAGCCCGCCAAGGGATTGTTCGAAGCGGCAGCGGAATCCCGGTCGAGTTTGCGTGGGGTGAGTGGAGAGCGCATTCTCCAGGAATTGCGCCGCATGTCCGAAGGTCCTCGACCGGTCAAAGCGCTCGAAGCGCTAGCGAATTCCCAGCTCCTGGGTTTGGCGCTGACCTCGGGGGAAAGCGAGTCCTTGCCCCGCCAAGATCTTCGCCTTGACCTATGGTCGGATCTGGTGGGGGCCCAAAGAATACCGCGTGGCTGCGAGCTCGAAGCCCTGTTGGCGATGCTATTGGACCCTGACCCGGACACAGTCCTGTCTCCTGCTGCGCTCCGGAGCGCTGGCAAAACTTGCTCTGGCCGATTGCGGTGCTCCTCCGACCTAGTTCAGCAGGTCATGGATATTTGGCGCCTGCGAAGCTACTTCTCCGAAGTGCCGGCAAAGGGTAGCGCGTCGATTCGAGCACTGCGCGAAAAGCATGGGCCCCTGGCATGGCACATCGCCCGTGCATGGAGCCCCGTGAATAGCGCGGGGCTACGGGATGGCGAGGAATTGCTAGCTTGGTTCCAAGCCCTTCCGCAGGAACGGGTTTGGCCCGGGTTCCTACCGACAGGGCAAAAACTGATCGAGCAAG
>JARGOW010000298.1 GCA_029212955.1 Planctomycetota bacterium
GCCCTTCGCTCCCTATTCCCGCGACCACGGCTACAGCTTGACACCCGGGCAAGCTGGCCAATATGCGGAAGCGGTACAGTTCTTGGCCCGCTGGAGCGATGGCACCCTTTCCACGGACCTGAAGACCATCGTTCTCTCCACCCTGGTTCCCATGGAGAATCGGCAGCAGGACGTGGAAGACTTCAACGCTGCGGTGGTTGCACTATCCGAGGACTTGAGCGAAGGCCTAACGGCCGGTGCGCCCATCCGTGTTGCGATCTCCGATCCCTACAGCCTATTCCAGACCAATCCGGCCCTGTTCACCTACGGTGCGGGCGACTGGATGACCGATTCTCTGCACCCCAATACCATCGGCTACAACAAGATGGCCGATATACTCTTCGGTTCCATCAAGGCGGCCTCCACGGACTTCGTGCGCCCCGCACCCATTCACGACCTGGCTGTGGTATCGAGTACGGACACGACTGTGACCCTCTCCTTTACGGCCACCGGTGACGATGGCGATGTGGGAAAAGCGGCACGTTACGACCTGCGCGTGGGGACCGATTCCATCGACAAGCACTCCTTCGGGCGCACCACGCAGTTTGTGGGTGAACCCGCCGTGGCCACTGCGGGCACCTCCCAGACCATCGTTGTCGATGGCTTGCTTTCGGGAACCGCCTACGAATTCGCCCTCAAAACCTCAGATTTGGCCGGCAATCGATCGGAGATTTCCAACGTGGCCTCCGCAGCCACGACCGGATCCACTACCACGATTTTCACCCTGCAAGCGGGCCTCAATGGCTACCGCGGGGTGGAGGACAACACGCTCACAAGCGTCCCCGCCAATAGCAATATGGGAGGCCACGCCTCGATTTATTCGGGCTTGATCGGCATGTCCACCACCCGCCGCGGGGTGCTTCGCTTTGACTTGGACTTCCTTCCCAATAACGTGGAGGTCGTCGACGCACGCCTGCGCTTATACAACCACGGATCCGAATCCGGCGCACCCGCAGACCTTAGTGTGTATCGATTGACCAAGCGTTGGGTGCAAGGCGAAGAGGGCCTCTTCGATCGAGAGGGGACCTCCAGCTGGAGCTCTAACCAATGGACCTACCAAACCTGGTCCGCGCCTGGAGCCGACCAAGCCGACGACAGCGCGCGCAACGATGACCCGGCCTACGATCGCTTGGCTACGCCGGAGGCCACCATCGCTGTCACCTCCATCAACGCGTGGTACGAATGGGACGTGACCGCCGCCGCAGCCCATTGGGTCTCGCGGGATTGGAACAACGAAGGCCTGTTGCTCAAAACCGACTTGGAGAGTGCTGGCAGCGGCCGCCACTTCCATTCCTCTGAGTACTCCACCGATCCGAGCCTGCGCCCGACCTTGATCATCACCGTGAAGTCCGCCGACAACTAGGTCAGCCGGAAAGGGCTAAAAAGTCACGCTTAGGCCGTTTGAGAAATTTGAGTGGCTGGAACCCAGGGCCGTGTCCCGATGCCAGGCCTGGAAGTGCCAGGTGCTTCCCGTCGTTATGGTCTGCACGCTTCCGGGGATCGTGTCCGGCACGTCGTACCCGGTTTCGAACCCTGGAGCTCCGACCGTCGAAGTGCCAGCTACATTTTCGAGTATTCCGGCCCCATTGAAGAAGCCCACCGAGATCTCGTTGGGATTGCCCATCACATAGCGGAAGAATTGGGTTCCAGCTCCTCCCAGGCAAAACTGGCCGTCGCTGATCGAAAGCCCCGGCTGGCTGAACGCCGAGCTCGTCAGAAAATAGCCGAGCTGACCGGGGGGCCCGTCCGAGCACTCCAAGTGAAGGTCTGACATGCCTCCCCCGATTCCACTACCGGTAAGAAAGGACCCCGTCAATTGGGTTCCTAGCGAGGTCGAATTGGCCACCGCGGGATTGCAGAACGGCTCCATCGCACCGGGAACCATGTACTGAACGAGGTAAGCCGCGTCCAAGTCACCGGCCAACTTCAACCTCACGATGGCAAGCGCTCCATCGTCGCTGAGCGCCATTTCGCTGGCCTGGCTCGGAATGGCTTCAACCAGGAGCGAATCCAGAACCGTCACACCCTCCTGGATGACCAGGTGCTCGTTGAACATGAGGCCCGAATCCTTGGTCAGGTCCGGATCATTCCAATCCAAGGTCCAAAGGACGTCACCTCCGTCGCCGAGAGCTACCGAACCGCCGAACCCAAATCCACTGATCAACCAAGCGCCCGGGACACTGACAGGAACGGGATCTCCCTCATGGGCGATCACCGTCACCGAAGCGGCAATACTCTTGTAGAGCCATCCGTCCTGGGTTTCGGGCCGTCTGTCGAATCCGGAGAAAACAAAATCCCCGTTGTTGTTGAGGTCCACTTCCGCGGAGAAAAGTGAATCGAAGGACTCCAACGGCGCGGCGGGAAACGCATCCGCCTCGTTGTAGAGCAGGGTGGAGTTTAGAAAGAAGTTCGTGTCCGACGTGCTGTCGGTCGCCCCGGTTCGATGCTCATCGTCCTCGAGCCAAAGTACGTCGCCACTGTCATTGATGGCATTCTGGGCCCGATCGAATGAGAAAGCCTGGATGGCACTGCTATGCCCAATCAGTGTTTCCTTCTCCAGCGCGATCATAGTTTCCCCTGTCACCGTACCGAGCATTGGGTCCAAATCCACTTTCACAAGAATCTGGTCACCCTGGGCTCCAACCATTCCGGCCAACAGGAGTTGATCATTGCTGTTCTGCCAGCATTGCTTCAGGCCCGTGAATACCAGTCCATTGGCAGGACCTACCGCCGTGCAGACCGTAACGCCCTCCTGATAGATTTCGGTTCCAGACCGGATGATAGACACTCCTCGCTCCTCGCCCAAACCTAAGGTTGCATCCCACGTCTCAATCAAGGCCAGGGTTTCCCCCGCGCCGTTCACATCGAAAGTCTGTATGCCTGAAGTCACCCGACCACCTGGAGTCGGGATCCCGGTCGTGGTCCCCTCTTCAAAGACGATCATGCCATTGAGCAACGCCACCTGCTTGCCATGGCTCAATCCATCGCTTTCCAGACCCACAGCCCAATCGCCGGCGTTGTTCACATCCACCGAATGAATCCGCAACACCAACTCACCCGGTGCGCCACCGGGGAGTGCGTCGCCCTCGGAAATGAGCGGGGTGAATGTTTGCGCCGACGCAGCCCCGAGGAGCAGCGTGGCCATGCTGAGTGTGCGGCTCAGATTCATTGCAATGGGGCGGTTGGAGGAGAGTGGAGAGAGAGTCCGGGAAGGCCGGTCAAAGGCTCTGTCCCGTGGATTTCAGGATACCACGGGATTTCCTGGGTAGCCGCTCCGTCGAAAAGCGCTTCAAAATGACCTCGCCTTGTCCCCTAGAGCCCCAGTGATACTGGGCTCTGACGGATTCAGAACGCGGTTTTAGCGGCCTAGGCCCCCATGAAGCCCAAGTGAGTGAAGCCGCTTACGATCCATTCATTGTCCGGCTTCCTGCCCCGCACCTCTTGGATGACGGCCGCATTCCTCCCTATCCGGCCCCCCCTCGCGAGGCCGACCTGCCCGCTTTTCCATCCACGGGTTTGCCCCAACCCACGAAAAAGCCCGCCAAACCCATTCGAGGTTTAGCGGGCTTTGCAAATGGCTTGTGCCCTGGTATCAGCGCTTGATCGTGCTTACCACCTGGCCCTCGATGACCGTGCCCAAGCAGTGGCTGGTGTACTCGAAGGGGTCGCCGTCATAGAACGCGAGGTCTCCGTCTTTGCCAACTTCGAGGGATCCCACGCGCTTATCAACGCCCAGGATCTGGGCAGCGCCCAGGGTAATCGAATGAAGGGCCTGGGCACGGTCAAGGCCGTTGGCAGCGGAAATGGCTGCTTCAAACAACACCACGCGGGTTTTGGGAACGTAGGACTCAAAGCCACTTTGTTGGGCAAAGGGAATGCCTGCGCCCTGCAGCTTGGAAGCCATTTCCATGGTCAGGTTTTCGGTTTCACCCGAAGCCCGTTGCATGGTCGGGTGCACAATAACCGGCACGCCGGCTTGCTTGATTTCTTCGAGCAAGAGGTACGCTTCCGATCCCCCGTCGAGCACAAGGCTCAGGTCGAATTCCCGGGCCAAGCGAAGGGCGGCCAGGATGTCCTGGTGACGGTTGGCGGTAATCAGGAGGGGAAGATTTGCTTACCGCGTGTGCCGGGCGATTTCCCGTCATGGCCTTTGGAGGAGTCGCCCAGGGTTGCAGCCACCATGGCTCGCTGCACGATCATGGCGTCATCCACGGTATTGCCGCGGGTCTTGACAATCATGGTCTCTCCGGAAATCAAGGAACCGGGACCGTGGCCGGTATGCAAGGTGGTGACTCCAAAGGAACGCACCCAATCGATCAGTGGCTCGCGGGCGTTGTAGGCGTCCATGGCCCGGAGTTCGGGCTGCATGGGCTCCGAATGCTCGAGCTGATCCTGGTCTTGAGCCTGATTCAGGTAGCCTGCCAAGCCGACGACGCTGTGGGCGTCGACAAGGCCGGGAGTGGCCACCGGAACTTCGATGACTTGGAATCCTTCGGGCTCCTCGATCTTCCCAGCGGCGCCGAGGGCCACAATCTTGCCCCCCCGAATGACAACGACGGCGTTCTTGAGAACATCGCCTGAGACCGTATGAAGGCTGGCGGCGCGAACCACAAGATTGCCTTTCGATTCGTCCTGGGACTTGGATTCCTGGGCGCGCTGAGCGGTAACGCTAGAGGGCAAGGCGCAGGCGACGGCGGCGAGCGCCAAGGGGATGAGTACTTTGGTGATATGCATGATTAGTTGCCCTCCCCATCACAGCAGGACGTGTGGGCCCGGGATTGACCCGCACCCATTCCACCGGTTGCAAACAACAGGTCTTCGGGATTGCTGCGATCGAAGACGCGAACGCCATCGACCCATGTCTCTTGAACTTTGGTGTACACACTGAACGGGTCCCCATCGAGCAGGATCAGATCCGCATCCTTGCCCACCTCGATAGAACCGATGCGATCTCCCAAGTCCAACATGCGTGCTGGCTCGATCGTCAACGCGCGCAGTGCGCCATCGCGACTCATACCCGCTCGCACGGCCAACGCTGCCATACGTAGGAAGTGTCGGGAGTCCGTAATCCAATCGTCGGTGTGGAAGGCCACCTGGCCACCAGCGCGCTCTAGCACCGCACCCGACTCAAACCCAAGATCGCGTGCTTCCAGCTTTCCGCCGGGGCTATCGACCAGAATCAAGGAGCAGCCGACTCCGGCCGCAGCGATTTCATCAGCCACTTTCCAAGCCTCGCTGACGTGATGCAAGACCACGCGGAACCCAAACTCCTCGCGCAGGCGCAACACCGTCATGATGTCATCGTGCCGGTGCGTGTGATGGTGAACGATGCGCTTGCCTTCGAGTACCTCGATCAGCGCT
>JARGOW010000299.1:0-2437 GCA_029212955.1 Planctomycetota bacterium
TGCCAAAGGCTTCGGCGTCGGGGGCATTGACCCTTTGGGTGGCCGAGTTGACCGGGCAAAACCTGCCGCCGCTGGGGCAGGGTGATGGGCGTGAGTTGGAGATGCTGGGCTGGCACGAGTTACTTTGGGATGACTCTGCCACGTTGATCCTGACCGGTTTCAACGAGGGGCGCGTGCCGGAGAGCGTTCCGATCGATATGTTGCTTCCTAGCCCGGTGCGGCGCTCCTTGGGGCTTCCCGACGAAACCTTATTGGCGGCACGGGATGTCTACTTGACCACGGCGCTCATCCACACGAAGGAGCGATTCGCCTTGGTTGGCGGGCGGCATTCGCTGGTCGGCGACCCGCTTCGGCCATCACGATTGGCCTTTCACCGACCCGATGAACAAGTTCCTGACGCATTGCTCCACGCGTTTCCCACCCAGCCGGTGAGTATGCCCGAGGCTCCGGAGGCAGGGGCCTCGGAGGCGCGCAAGCTGCCCATGCTGGCCAGGGCTCCTCAGGTGCAACGCATGGCGGCTACGGACTTCAAGGCGTACATCGCGTCACCTTACCTGTACTACGTGGAACGCTTGCTCAAGCTCGGTACGGTCTCCGATCGGGAGCGCGAATTGAATCCAGCAAACTTCGGCAACCTGGTGCATTACGTGTTGGAGAAGTTTGGCCAAGGCACACTCAAGAACAGCACGGACGCAGGGGCCATCCAAGCTGAGCTGGAACGCATCCTCATGGCGCGTTCGAACCAGTTGTTTGGAGTGGCGGCGATCCCCTCGGTTCACCTACAGGTCCAAGGACTCAAGCGTAGGATGCAGTGGTTCGCAAATGTCCAGGCCCAACGCGCCGCCGATGGCTGGCGCATTGAGCACGTGGAATGGAGGTCCGAATCCGGCGGGGTTTCCTTCGGTCCGGAGGGTGAGGAGGTCGAGTTGATCGGAGTCATCGACCGCATCGATCACCATCCTTTGCATGGTTTCGCGATCCTGGATTACAAGACGGGGGACAAGTCCGAAAAACCTGGCGCCGCGCACCGCAACCGGAAAAAGGAATGGACCAACCTCCAATTGCCCATGTATGCGCTCTTGGCTAAGGAGCTCACCGGCACGGAAACCGTTCGTTTGGGCTACTTCAATGTGGGCAAGGAGCCGGACAAGGTGTGCGTGGAGATGGCCGCCTGGACGGAAGATGAATTGAGTGAGGGCTACAAAATGGGCTGCAACATCATCGCGGCCATCCGCGCAGGGCGCTTTGAGCACAAAGCCAAGGCTCCGATTTATTCGCCGGTCATCGCGGCCTTGGTGGGTGACACCCTGGTGGGCGACACCGTCTTGGATGCGGATTCCGTGGAAGAAGGAGTCGCACTGTGAGCGAACTTCAAAGCACGGACCGACTCCTGATGGCTTCGGCTGGAACCGGAAAAACCTATCGGCTCAGTGCCCACTTTGTGGGGCTGTTGCTCCAGGGTGTGGCCCCCGAACGAATCCTGGCCACCACATTCACGCGCAAGGCCGCCGGCGAAATCCTGGACCGGGTTCTCCAGCGGCTCGTGGCCGTGGCGCTCGATGTGGACGAAGCGGCGGAGCTCTCGAAGGTCCTTGGATTCCAGGTAGATTGCGCGGGGGCCTTGGAGTTGCTTCCGGGCTTGGCCCGCGCCATGCATCGTTTCCAGGTGCGAACTCTCGATGCCCACGCCATTCATTTGGCGCGCCTGTTTGAATCAGAACTTGGCTTGCCCCCCGGCTGGGCGATTGCCGATGAAATCGCGGATGAGGATCTGCGCGACGAGGCTTTGACGGTGGCGTTGAGCCAGGCCCAAGACGAGGAATTCATGATCCTACTGCGTGGATTGGATCCCACGGGGGAGCGCCGAACGGTTTTCGGGCAGCTCAGCGGAACGATTTCCAACTTGCTGCAAGTGTTTCGGGAAGGCACCGACGAAGCCTGGGAGTGCGTGCGGATTCCCGCGGGTGTCGGGCAGGATCAACTGGATGTGGTTCTGGAATCCATGGATGGCGTGGAGCTTCCGCAAACGAAAGCCAAAAAGCCGAATTCCTATTGGTCCAAAGCGGTGGCCAAGATCCAGGGAATGGCGGTGGATGGAAAGTGGGAGGCCCTGCTCTTGGATGGGTTTGTGCAGAAGTATGTGGCCGGCGACACTTACCAAAAGCACCCCTATCCCGACGACTTGGCCGACTTGCTCGATCAACTCATCTTGGAGGGCTGCCACCGATTCCTCACGGACTTGAACACGCGCAATGTGGCCACTCGTGTCTTGCTCAAGCGCTTTCAGCAGTGCTACACGGAATTGAAAATGGCCAGCGGGGAGCTGCGCTTCGACGACATCCCCTACATGTTGGATCCCATGGGCGGGGGAAGTCCCTTTGCCGCGGACGACGGGGCGGGCATGCAAGAGCTGTGGATGCGCATGGATGCGCGCATC
>JARGOW010000299.1:2447-5388 GCA_029212955.1 Planctomycetota bacterium
GCTGGATGAATTCCAGGATACATCCTCTATCCAATGGCGCACCTTACGTCCCTTGGCCGAGGAAATCACAGCGACCCACGGGGGCAATGTGACGGAGGCCCGCACGTTCTTTTGCGTGGGCGATCCCAAGCAGTCCATTTACCGGTGGCGGCAAGGGGAGCCGCGCATCCTCACCGGACTTCGGGATGAATTCCCCTCGCTTCCCGAGGAAAAACTATTCCTCAACTACCGCAGTTCATCGGTGGTCATGGAGACCACGAACCTGGTATTCCAAAATCTAACCCAATGCGGTTTGTTTTCAGGGCCGGACCGGCATGCGGCATATCTGGCAGCCGAGGAATTCGAAAAGGAGTATCCGGCCCACGAAGCCGCGAAGAAGGAGATGGGCGGAGTGGTTCAGGTTTGGCAGGCCCAAGAAGTGGCGGCCGAACAGCTCACGCCGGAGGATCCGGAAACCCGGTTGGAGGAACCCCTCGAATTGGCCGCCCGCCGGGTGGCGGAAATTCAAAAGGAAGCCCCTGGCGCCACCATTGGCGTGCTCTTCCGCAGCAACAAGAGCATCCCCAAGTTCCTCCACTTGCTGACGGACCGGCATGGCTTGCGTGCCAGTGGGCACGGGGGAAACCCCCTGGTGGATGCGGAATCGGTTTCCGTGGCCATGTCGCTGTTGACCCTGGCCGACCATCCCACGAGCACGGCTGCGGCGTTGCATGTGGCCACCAGTCCGCTCGGAAGGCATCTCGGCTTTACGGATGAGGAGTTTTCCAGTGAGAGCGGTGCGGTGGGACGCGATCCTGAATTCCTGAAAGCCTGCGCGGGCCTGGCCCAGCGGGTGCGCGGCGAAGTTCTGGAGCAAGGGTACGGGGCATGGCTCTACGGGCTGCGCGAGACCGTACAGCGGGACTTCGGCGAATGGGACCGGGTGCGGTTCGATCAACTCATCGATCGCGCCCATACCTTCTCCAAGCAGGCGGGCCTGAGGCCTTCCCAGTTTGCCCGCATTGTTTTCCATTCGCGGGTGCCCGCTCCGTGGACCGCTCGCATCCAGGCCATGACCGTTCACAGTTCCAAGGGACTGGAATTTGATGCCGTGTTGCTGCCCGAATTGGACGCGAAAATCGTGGGGGGTCGACCCATCCCCGTGGGCTCGTCCCGGCCAGATGCAGCGGGCTGGTATGAGAGCATCTCCCATCTGCCGAAGAAGGCGCTTTGCGATTTCAGCGGGACCCTGCAGGCGTTGGTGAAGGACGAAAACAAGGCCAACGCACAGGAAGCATTGAACCTTTTTTATGTGGCGATCACCCGGGCCCGCAGGCGTTTGGAGTTTTGCATTCCGCCGTACAAAGCTCCCAGCCGTGGGGGACCCGATCCTCTGACCTTCGCCAACCTACTTCGTCAAACCTGTGAAATTCCGGCGGAGCAAGATCCGGAGAGCGAAGGCTTGCTCATGCAGTGGGACACGGGGCATTTGCCGTGGTGGGTCGAGGAAAATTCAGCAGTCGAGGCCGTGGAGGCTACGCCCGTTTCCCTGGAATCTATCCGATTGGCGGAGTCCAAGGCGAGCCTGTCCCACCGCGCTCCATCCCAGGGTTTGGAGCCCCTCGCCAAGGCTTCTGGAGCGGACCTGATCCGTAAGCGAACCCAGGATCGAGCGCGCGGGGTTTTGATTCACCGCCTCCTGGAACAGATCCAATGGGTCGAACCCGGGCAGGTTCCGCAGTTGGACGCCCACGCATTGCTCGGGGGTCTCGAGCCCGATGGGGATCGTCGTTCCGCTGCCCTGTCCGACGTGGAAAAGGGACTCGCGCATCCGAACTTTGCACCCCTGTTCGCCAAGCCGGATGACAGCGCTGCGGCATTCAATGAACGGCGGTTTCATCTGGTGGAGGACTCGGGCGGGGAGTCCATTCTTTGGAGCGGATCCATGGATCGCTTGATCGTCCAGTATTCCGGGGACAAGCCGGTGGCCGCCCATGTGATCGACTTCAAAACCGGTGGGGTCGACGAGTCGGCAGAAGCCTTGACCCAAACCTACGGGCAACAACTACGCGTTTATGCCCGGGCGGTTTCCAAGCAATTCGATCTGCCTTTGGCGTCGATTCGAACTTCCCTGGCCATGTTGGATCGGGGAGAGGTTTTGGACCTGGGGCAGTGAACCACCCGGTCGCCGGTCTCGTTTGTGCGATGAAATCGGCGGCGCGGTGTTTGGCTGGGAAAGTTCTCCTGTCCCAGGATGTGCGGCCCTTCGTACCCTCGGTTCCTATGGTTTCTGACAGGCACACAAAGATGGCTGGGGCGTAGTTCATGGCGCGTCCCTCCAAAGAGATTCAAACCGTGCTGATCACGGGTGCGAGCACGGGGCTGGGCTGGGCGATCGCCCAGGAGTTGCTTGCGAACACACCACATCGATTGGTTTTGACCGCGCGAGCCTCCTCCATGGAGCGCTTTCAAGCACTTGATATCGAGGACGGGGAACGCATTTGGCTCCGGCCCCTGGACGTGACCGACAAGGCGCAGCGGGATAACCTTGTCTCGGAAATCGAAGCGCAGTTCGGGGCCGTGGATGTGCTGATCAACAACGCGGGTTTGTCCTATCGATCGGTTGTGGAGCACGTGGACGACGACGAATTGCGGGCCCAAATGGACGTGAATTTCCTCTCGCCCATGGAACTCACCCGCCGAGTGCTGCCCGCCATGCGCGATCAGCGCTATGGCCGCATCATCACGATTTCCTCGGTGGGGGGCATGATGGCCATGCCGACCATGTCCGTGTACAGCGCATCGAAGTTCGCGTTGGAGGGATGTTGTGAAGCGCTTTGGTACGAGGTGAAACCCTGGGGGATTCACGTGAGCCTGGTGCAACCAGGATTCATCCGAAGTGATGGCTTCACCAAGGTTCATTTGACCCGCCAAAGCCGGTACAGCGCGGACAACGCCACCG
>JARGOW010000300.1 GCA_029212955.1 Planctomycetota bacterium
CTCGAACTTCTGCCCCCAATCGCCGCGTGCCCAAAGGGCATGCTCAAGGAACTCGCTGGAAACTTCCGGCTCAGCTGCGTATCCCCGTAGGAACGATTCAGCCACGAAGATGAGCTGCTCCTGCAAGGGCGCATCGGGCACCGTTTCCAGGACCGTGGCCACCATGCGATCGATGTCCCGGTGGAACACCTCGAACAGGAGCTCCTCCTTGCTACCGCAGTGGGCCATAACAGTGCCCACCGCAACTCCAGCCTTCTGGGCGATCACCCGTATGGTCGTCGATTGAAACCCATGCTCTCCAATGGCTTCCCGCGCCGCCGCCAAGATTTCGGAGTGGGTATTCCTGCGCTGTTCTGCCCGGTTCGTCGTTGGTTGAGATTCGCTCACGCATCCAGGGTATAACAAACATGAACGCGTTCAGTGAACGAGTTCACTTAAAGCCATCCTGTGCCAAAGGACGGTGCCCCCCCTGGTTGCCAGCCGCAGAGAATCCGTCCACCCCCCCTGCTGTAGATGTGCCTAACCGACTGGGGCACAGACCATTACATCATTACCGAAAGGGATCGAAGTGGCGGATGCCGGCCTTTGTGTAGCGCTTGAGCATGGGTTTCAGGCGCTTTTGGAAGTCGGGCCAGTCCTTGTCCTTGGGTTGGGTCCAGGCGACTTCGGAAAGGGCGGCGATGCGGGGGAAGGCTAGGTATTCGACCTTTTCCCAGGTCTTGGCGTACTCGGTCCAGAGTTGGCCTTGGGTGCCGAGGATGTGTTGGGCAGCGGGGGTGCCTTTGAGTTCTTTGGGGACGGGGTCGAGGGAGTAGACCTTTTGCAGGATCAGGTGGCCGCCGATGCACTCGTACCAGGGGCCCTTGGCTAGTTCCGATTTCCCGTCGGCTTGGTAGTAATCGAAGTAGGTGTGTGAGGTGGGCGCCATGATGACGTCGTGGCCTTGATTGGCGGCTTCGACGGCGTTGTGCCATCCGCGCCAGACCATGACCGTGGCACCCTTTGCCAGGCCGCCTTCGCGGATTTCATCCCAGCCGGTGAGTTTGCGTCCGCGCTTTTCGAGCATCTTGGATACGCGAGCTAGGAAATAGGACTGAAGGGCGTTTTCGTCCTCGAGGCCCTCGCGCTTCATGACGCTTTGGGCGAAGGCCGATTCCTTCCATTGATGTTTGGGCGCTTCGTCGCCGCCGATGTGGATGTACTCGGCGGGGAAGAGGTCGCATACCTCCTCCAGTACATCGTCGACCCATTGGAAGGTTTCTTCCTTAGGCGAAAGCGTGTAGCGGTGCACACCCCACTTGCTGGAGACCTTGGGGGCGTAGTCCTTGATGTCCGTATTGCCCAGCTCAGGGTAGGCCGCGATGGCTGCCAGCATGTGACCAGGCATGTCGATCTCGGGAACGACCGTGATGTGCAGGTTTGCGGCAAAGGCCACGATGGAGCGAATTTCATCCTGGGTGTAATAGCCGCCATAGCGCTCGCCGTCGGAGCCCAGGCGTTCCCCGTAGGGCGGCGTGGAATCACGGAAGGCGCCGACCGAGGTCAGCTTGGGGTATTTCTTGATCTCGATGCGCCAGCCCTGGTCCTCGGTCAAGTGCCAGTGGAAGGTGTTCAACTTGTGGAACGCCATCCAGGTCAGCAGATTCTTGACGTCGTCCACGGGGTAGAGATGGCGCCCCACATCCAGGTGCATGCCGCGCCAGCGGAAGCGCGGCTCGTCTTCGATTTCGCAGTGGGGAAATACCACGGGGCCATCGGGGGCCACCACCTGCTTCAGGGTTTGCGTGGCGTAGAAAGCCCCGGGTGCGCCCACGCCCAGGATGTGCACCCGGTTGGCGTCGATGGTCATGGTGTAGGACTCGGGGACACCTTCTTCCTCGAGCATGTCCAGGTAGATCTCCTGGGGTAGCTTGATGCGCAATTCTTCGCGCACGATTTGCACTTCTTGATCAAGGCGTTGGCCGAGCCAATCGGCGAGGCCCCGAGCTTCGGCCTCTAGCCGGTGGTCATAGCGAATGCCCAAGCCCTTATCAGGGGTCCAGGATCCCTCCAAGACCTCCATATGGCTTGGCTTGGGGATGACATCGATCGAAGTTTGGGGAACGGAAAAGGCGGCAAGGAGGATGGAAGCGCAGAAGAACATGCCTGTCATTCTATCAGGCCACGGCCTTTCCACCACGCAGACCACCCGGGATCGCCCCCCCGCACTTGACGGATCGACCTTCCAGCATTCGCAACGCCTGGCCTCCGCCTAGAGCGCAGGCGTGTTGTAGCAGTGCCAGGCGAACAGGGCCATGGACCCCCGGTACGGGGCCCAGGGCTCGGCCAGGGTACGGACTTCTTTTTCGGAAGGGCGTTCTTCCAAACCAAGCAGGGTCCCCACACCGATTCGCACCGCCAAGTCCCCCGCAGGCCACATATCCCGGCGGCCTTCGGCGAAGAGCAGATACACCTCGGCGGACCAACGCCCAATGCCTTTCACCTGGACCAGGTATTCGATGGCTTCCTCGTCGTTCTTCGGCAACGCATCCAACTGCACCTCCCCCGACACGACCAATTCGGCCAGGGAACGCGCGTAGCCTTGCTTCTGCCGCGACAGGCCACAGGCCCGCAGGGCGTCGAAGTCCTCCCTCAACAACATCCCAGGCTCACACCCCTCCCCGAGCAACTCCTCCAACCTCAACCAAACCGAGTTCGCCGCAGCCACACTCACCTGCTGCCCCACGATGGTTCGCAAGAGCGTCGCATACCCCTTCTCCCGATGCCGTGTGCCCGGGTAGCCGTAGACTTTGAGCGCTTGCGCTACCTTGGGCTCCACCAGGGCCACCCTATCCAATCCGGTTTTGATTTGTCGTTTGGTGAGTCCCATGGCTGCTCGAAAGGGTCCTTAGATTACTCCGGAAGGACCGCGCGGAGACGGATATCGCCCAACTGCAACCCTTCCAATTCGAAGGGACCGAAAGCCTCTGACTTCACATTGTGACCGGAACGGCTGCTCTCCACAGACAGCCAAAAGGGGGTCGGCTTGGGTCCAAGGAACTCGAATTCACCGGTGCCATCCTGATCGACGAACACGCTACCCAGATGATGGGTGCACTCCGCATCTCCCCAGGCGCTCACCCAGCAGTCATGAAAGTCCGGCCAATCCACAAATTCGACCACGCCAACGACAGGGGTTACGTTCACGATTTGCACGCTTCGTTTGATCTCGAGTGGACCTTGGATCACATCGATCTCCACATCATTCGACAGGACCCATGGAAACTCATCCGTGGGCCGGGCCAGTTTCAACGAGTACTGCCCCGGAGGCACAGATCCAAAATAGAGGCGCCTATCGCTCCTGAATCCCTTGAGGGACGTGCCACCACCAACGGGTTGCAGATACGCCCTGGGCTTCGTCTGCCAGGGCAGGTGCACAAGGTTTCCCTCTGGGTCCTTCAAGTCAATGCCCACGTTGACCCCGAAAATATCGATCTCCCACGGCATATCTTCGGAGGGACGGGACCAATTGGAGACCTCCTGCGAGATGCCCCTGGACGCGTAGAAAACCCGCTCAGGCATCCGGTCGGCGATGATTCCCGAAAGCCCACCCAACCTCCCGGGCGCTTGCTCGGAGTCCGCATAGGTGAGATTCAGTATTCCCCCAGCAACGGGTTCCTGGTTGATGCGAACCTGCGCTTTCACGAAAATAAAACCAGGGGCGATTTCAATCGGGATACTGGTCCGCTCCCCCGCCCGCACTTCGATGACGGGCTCAAGGAGCCTTGTGGGGCCCTCTTCCTGGAACGTGAACTTGAGTTGGTACCTGCCCGGGACCACATCCAAGGCAAGCAAGTGTTCGTTCAAGCGCCGCCCCGAAAACCGATGCACTTTTTCGGTTTCCATGCTCACCAGCCTTGGGATGATCTCCAGGTGGCTCTTGGGCTCTGGACTTAGAAGCAAGACTTCGCCCAGGGTGACCGGCCGCAGGACAACCTCGGTGATCTCCCCGGGAATTACATCAACCATTCCCTGGCAACCGACCCGGTGCCCATCCCCTGACACGTCGACCCGATACCGAATGGGACGGATGTCTTCGAATACGGTGGTGCCGTCTGATCCCGTGACCGGAATTCCATATCCAGTTTCATAGGTGAAGGATCTCGGCGCCGTTTCCACCGAGGTCAACTTAACTTGGGCGCCGGGCCTGGGCAGACCATCCAATCCCAGGACCTTCACTCGCAATTCGCCTGCGGGTTCGAGTGTCGCAGCAAAAGGCCATGGAGTGGGCACCTGTACTTTCCTGTAGCTTTTTGGAAGGTGTCCTTTGGCCCGGAAAGTGAAACTCCATTCGCCCGGTGGAATTCCGGCCAGGTCAAAAGTGCCGTCCTTGGCCTCCAGTCGAATCGGGAAGCCTGAATCGTACCGTCCTCTTGTGTACCAATGGTTGTCCCGTTGGTCCTCTGGCAGATATGGGGAGGGTTCCAAGCTCTCCACAATGCACCCCGCCCCGTGTGGATCCAGGTCCGGATTGTGGCGGTAGCAGACAACCTCGACATCCTCCAAGGGCTCGCGATTCGTGCTTGCAAAGGATCCTTTGATCCCCGCTTCCTTTGGATTGAAAATGAACACTTGGGCCGTTTTCAGATCCCGGTGAAACTTGAAAAACTGGATCCGTACGGGCTCGTCGAAACCTGCTTCCGATGCGTTGGAAGCCACCGAATCCGTGACCAACACCTGAATGGTTGAATTGCCAAAGTGATTGGCATGCATGGTGAATTCGCCATTGGAATCCGTCTGAACCTCCAGGTCTGAACTACGAGCAGGATCCGCGTGGTAGACGTATTCCCAGTTCCAATTGCTATCGGCCCGAACCCAGGCATTGGCGATTGGGGCACCTGCCGTGTCTACCAACCTTCCAGACAACTGCTTGGGGTGCTTGGGGAACTTCAACGGGGGCAACTCGTAGCTCTCGCCCGGTTCGAGGGCCGGAACCCCTGCCTGTGAAGTTTCCAAACCCCGTGCCATGCCCGTCATCCGGACGTCACTGCCCGGTGGAACCTGAATCTCGAATTCGAGGACAGTCGACTTCCCCGTGGTAGATTGCTGGATGGCTTTTGCAGAGTACTGGCTGATAGCGGACCGCAATCTCCATTCATCGCGTCTGGGGCTGGCTGGAGCCAATGACTCGGCCAAAACCCAGGGGTAGGAGGCCACGGTCCCCACCGGTACCAGGAGGGTTCCATGAATCGTCGCCGGGGCCTGAAGGAGAAGGTGATGCTTGGCCTCGTCTTGCGATTTTGCACCTCGAATGCTTGCCTTGGCCACCGGGAACTCGACCCTGCCCACCTCGAGTTCCACGGAATCGTAGGCTTCCAAGGCGAAGCGGAATTGGTGCTCA
>JARGOW010000301.1 GCA_029212955.1 Planctomycetota bacterium
GTGCCCGCAGGCGGAAAGGAAGACCAGGGCCGCCGTAGCGAATCCGGTCAGGGCTTTGTGAAACGTACGCATCGAAACTCCACCAATGGGGGAGGGCCCGCAAACCACCAAACCCCTCGTTTGGTGCCGTGCTCGCGGATCCGGGGCTCCGATCCTGCCACAGGCTGCCGGCGGAATTCGAGCGGGGGTCTTCCGGCGGGTGGGAATCGGGGGCGCTTTCCCGGAGGCGGGTTGGGGGGATAGGGCCTGGGGGGAAGCGTGAATACGGAATCCGACACCCTGCCGCCCACTCCGGCGCTCTGGTTAGGCTCGATCCACAGGGCAAACCGGAGTGGGCGGAAGGGAGTCAGACTCCAAATTCACTCCAGCGGCTAGGTTTCCAGGGCTATTCGGGCAGGGTGGCTTTGCGGACCAGATCTTTCTGGAAGTAGCCGGAGCCCATGCCCGCGTCGACCACCAGGCCCTGGGCGTTGATGCCGGATGATCGCGGGGACAGCAGGAAGAGGGCCGTGGATGCGACCTCGTCCGTTTGCACGCCGCGACCGCGCATGGTGGCCTGTTCCCCGTACAAGTAGGCGTCGGCGTAGCCGGGAATGCCTGCGGAGGAGCGCGTCTTCAAGAGTCCCGCGCGCACGGAGTTCACGCGCACGGAACTCATCTCGCTCAGGGATTGGGCCAGGAAAACCACGCTGGAATCCAGGGCCGCTTTGATGGGGGCCATGTAGCCGTAATTTTCCGCCGCCATGGTGGTGGTGGAGATGGAGATGGTGACCAGGGAGGCGTCTTCGGCGAGGCACGGACGCAGGGCGTTGGCCAGTTCCACAAAGGAAAAACAGGACACCTGCATGGCCGCGAGGAAATCCTTGCGCGGGGTTTCCACGAAGGGTTTGAAGCCATCCTCGTAGTTGGCGAAGGCGATGGAATGCACCAGTCCGGCCAAGGGCGCGTGGGCTTTGAGCTCCTGGGCCAGGCACGCGATTTGGGCTTCGTCACTCACATCACAGACGAAGACCGGGCTATCGCCGACAAGTTTCTGGATCGATTCGCGCCGTTCTTCCGTTCGCACACTGAAGATGGGTTGGGCACCCGCGTCCTTCAAACCCTTGGCGATGTGGTAGGCCACGCTGCGTTTGTTGGAAAGGCCGGTGACCAGTACGTGCTTGCCGGCAAGTTGCAGAAAGTCGTTGGACATGGGGTCAGTCCGCCAGGGCAAGAACGCAGGAAAGGCGAGCCACAAGACCCTCGGGTCCAGTCACCTTGGCGCGCAAGTAGCGCGCGTTGGAAAGGGAATCGTACAGCTCGACCCGGGTGTTGAGTTGCATGCCGGGCAGGACCATACGGCGGAAGCGTGCGTCCTCGACCTTGGTCAGCACGGGCATGCCGCCGGTGAGGCCTTCGCGGTTTTCCTGGGTGTAGATCAAGAGTGCACCACTTTGAAAAGTGTGCTCCTGAATCAAAACACCGGGCAGAATCGGATTGCCCGGATAGTGGCCACGAAACACATCCATGCTTGCATCCACGGTCCACTGGGTTTCGAGCCAGGCGTTGCCAGCGTCGTCGGTGCCGCTGCCCGTGACCTGATCCACGAACAGGAAAGGATCCCGGTGGGGTAGCAATTTTTCGATGGCCGTTCGATCGAGGGTCAGCATGTTTAAAGGCCTCCGGTGACTTCCAAAACGGAACCCGTGATGTAGGACGCTTCTTTGGATGTGAGGAATAGTACCGCGTTGGCCACTTCTTCGGGTTTGCCGAAACGACGCATAGGGACGGTGCCCTTGTACTGTTTCTTGAGGTCGGGCTCCAGGTCGGCCAGGAGGTCGGTTTCGATAAACCCCGGACTGACGCAATTGACCGTGATGCTTTTGCGTGCCACCTCTTTCGCAAGGGAGCGCATGAGTCCCACTTGACCAGCCTTAGACGCCGCGTAATTGGCCTGGCCGCTGAAGCCCATACGGCCCGAGGGCGAGGTCACGAACAGAATGCGTCCGTAGCGCGCACGCATCATGTTGAGCACGGCGAACTTGCTCATGAAGAACCCGCCGGACAGGTTTGTGTCCAAGACCTTTTGCCAGGCGGCGGGGTCCATGGTGGCCAACAGATTGTCCAGGCGCAGGCCCGCATTGTTCACCAGGGCGGCCACGGGCACGTCCTCCAGATCGTGCCAGAAGGCTTGGCATGCATCGTGGTCGGACACGTCAAACTTGCTCAGGAGCAGCCGTTCCCGAGCATCCCCGGCCATTTCGCGCAGCTCTGCTGCGGCGGTTTCATTGCCGGCATAAGTGCAGTGTACGCGCGCGCCTTCCTTCAGGTAGGCGAGCACCATGGCGCGGCCCAGGCCGCGGGTACCACCGGTGATGACAACGTGTTGATCTTCGAAGCGCATGGGAGGGTCGGGGTGCTAGGGCAGCAGGGAGGCGAGGCGCGTGTCCACTTTGTGGGCGCAGATAGCACCATAGTTGGCGGCGCCGAGCCAGCCGGACATGATGATTCCCACGGAACCGGTGTGGTACAAGCCCTCCACCTGCTCGGGCAGGGCCATGGAGTACTGCAGGCCCTCGAATTTGGTTCCAAAGGACGTGCCGCTGGGGTGGTCGGTGTAGAACTGGAAGGAGAGGGGTGTACCCGACTCCACATGGTCCAGTTGCCCCCGAATGTTTGGCAGGTAGCTCGACAAGGCCTCGATGGTGTCCTGCTCCAGACGCTCCTTGTTGGCCGCATACTGCGATTTGTCTAGAGCTGCCCAATCCTCAAAGCGGGCGTTGGTCGAGGCCACAATGGTGTGGCGGTCGCTGCCCGGCCGGCCCTTGGGATAGTAAAAGCTGTAGGTGCGGCTTTCCCCGTGCAGATCGCACAGGGCATGGGAGTCGAAGGTGGGGCGGGTGGATGTGAAGAACAGGTCGCTCATCCAGGGCAGGGTTTCGCCCTCGCGCAGGCCTAGATAGACCTGGCAGGATGAGGTGTTGAGGCGCACGCCCTGGGCCTCCGCTGCAAAGTCCTGGTCGAAGTGTTCCCACCCGACCAGGTCGCCCATGGTGGAGATCAGATTGGCGTTGGAGATAACGATACCGGCTTTGATGGTCCGTTCGCCCACGCGCACGCCCTTGACCTGCCGACCCTCCACCAGGATTTGATCGACTTGTGCCCTGCCGAATAAATCGACTCCGCCCGCGGTCAAGCAAGCTCGCATGTCCTTGATCAACCCATCGGTGCCACCCACGAAGGTGTACACGCCCTTGGACATGAAATTGGAGAACACGATGCCGTAGCTAATGGCGGGATCGTCCAGGGACGAACCGTTGGCGTAGCTGATGGGTTCCATCAAGAGGCGGTGCACGTCATTGCGCCCGGGGAAGTACTCCTCGAACAACTGACGCGTGGTGCGACCGTCGTCGTCATAGTAGTTCATGGCGCGTAGGGTTTCGTAGAAGCCTTCGACCTTGACAGGATCGCAGCCCAACACGTTAACCAGCTTGTCCGTGAAGTCCTCGCGCGTGAATGTGGTGTCGAATTGGAACTGGGGGTTGTCGAAGCGCACCCCGTCCAGTTGCACGATTTTGCCTGCGATCTCCGGGCTCCAATACTTGCGGCAGGTCTTCTTCATGCCCGCGGGGAATCCGTGCAGGGAAATGTCAAAGATGTGCCCGCCCGGACGTTTGAACCAGGTAGCCAGGCCTCCGAAGTTGTAGTGCTGCTCGAGCACACAGACCGAATGACCCGCCCGGCCCAAAATATTGGCGGCGGTCAGGCCCCCCAGGCCCGAGCCGATCACGATCACATCGTATTGGTCCTTGGCCTTGCGCAGGGGGTCGGTGGTTTTGGGCTTCTTGCCCGCCCGGTGGCCGGTGAAGTACGTCTTGTCGCGCGGGGATTCCGTGGGGGACATGGCGGATTAGGAGGGAGAGGTTTGCAGGGCGTGCACGTTGGCCATGGCGATGCCACTGAGCATGGCGCCGACGATGCCGAGGAATCCCTGGTCGGTGCCCATTAGGAATAGGTTTTCCAGGTCGGTTGTGCCGTCGGGGCTTTTCGTCGGGCTCCCGTATACGACGCCGCGGGAATGGCCGGTGAACTTGCGCACGGTACGCGGGGTGAAGGTATCCACGAACACGGTGTGGTCCCGGATGTCTGGGGCGAAGGGTAGGATCGCGGCGTGACCTTGCTGCCAGGCGGCATGCTTGGCCGCGGCGTACTCTTCGTCACCCATTTGGAACCACATCTTGGGGTGTGCGCGCAGGGTCAGGCGCAGGGCCGGTTCGTGCTGGGGCACCTGGTTGTCGTAGTGGTCCGGGCAGCAGATCACGCCGCTTTGGCAGTCGAAGGCGTCGGTGGGCGCTTCGTAGACCAGGCGTTCGGAGCTGTTGAAGAAGGTGATTGTTTTGTCGTGTCCCAGGTCCTGGAGGGGCGTGTCCAGCAGGCTGATGCATTCCACGAAGGTCATCTCACCGGCAAATTTGTCTTCGCTGTACTGTTTATTCAGTGCCTCGCCGCATAGGTCCATGGTCTCCACCAAACCGGCCGAGGACAGGATGCGCGCGGCTCGGATCTCGTGGCCGCTGTCCAGGCGCACGCCGATGGCCTTGCCGTTTTCGTGCAGCACCTGGGAGACGCCCTGGCGCATGTGCAATTGGCCGCCGAGTTCACGGAAGCGATCGCGTAGCAGGCTCAGGATGGTGCGCACGCCGCCTTTCGGCCGGGCGAAGCCCTCCTCGTACAGGCTCTTCCAAAGCACCACGAAGCTGCCCCATTCGATGTCGCTCGGCGTGGGGGAACCGTAGTACAGGATCGGCAGGAGCAGTAGGTCCACCAGCTGTTCGTCGGTCAGGTACTCGGCCAGGCGTGTGCGCGCGAACACGGGCGGGCCATCGCTCGGCAGATCCGGGTACTCGGCTAGGTAGGCGCTTAAGCGATCGAAGCCATCGATCTGGGAGGGGAATTTCTCCGCCACCTCGCTGCGCAACAGCTGGAAGTCGTTGGAAAAGCGCAGTTTGACCCCAGGGAAGGCACTTTCCGAAATCCACTGCTGGCCCAACTCCAGGGCATCGTAGGGGATGCGCAGTTGGCGCAGAATGCGCGTGAGCGGCTTGCCCCGCGTGCCCTTGTCCACGTAGTTGGTCAGCGCGTGCAACCCCACATCGAAGGGGCGGCCGGCCTTCTTATAAAAGGAATTCAGCCCGCCCCAGAGGGCGTGCCGATCGAGAACGACCACATTCTGGTCGTATTGGGCCAAGCGAATGCCCGCGGCCAGGCCGCTCATGCCCGCTCCGATGATGAGGGTGTCGCAGGTGGAAGGTAGCGTCTGGCCCATGTTCAAGGGATTGGGTTCAAGGGGCGGGACCGGATGGCCCCATCCCCTTGGATTTGTCTCAGACGCC
>JARGOW010000302.1 GCA_029212955.1 Planctomycetota bacterium
TTTCCCTTTTTAAACTTCTTCTTGGCATACCCCTGGGACATCCAAAGGGCTGCGCCCAAATCCTTGGGATAGGCCATCAGGTCATCGGACCCGATCTTGGCTAGCTTCTTGCGCAGCTTGTCCCTTTGCTCGAGGACGCCGGCCTCTGCCTCCAGGACGCCTTTGTTCTTCTTGCGGGCATCGAAGTAGCTGCCCAGCTCCGACCCGAACTTTTTCAGATCCTTGTCCTTGAGCGCGCGTTCCGTCTTTTGAATGGCAAAAGCGGCTCCTCCCAAGAGGAGTAAGGAACTCAGCAGAAGAGTGGTTTTGTTGCGGTACGACATATTGATTCATTGCCCACGCGGGCAGGGTTCCTGATCAGGCCCAATTCTAGGGCCCCGAGCGCCGGATAGCGAACCTTCAAGCTATAGTCCGCCTGTTCCTTGGGGTCGTGTTTTTTCAGGGGGGAAATCGCCCCATTCCCCCGCATGCGGGCCCGGTTCAGTCTTTTTGATCCTGCAATAGCGCAAGTCCCCATCCCGGCAGGGCCCAGGGCGCTGGTTCGCGCTCCCCCGTTTGAGCCCGATCTAGGAGGGCGCCAAACAACCGTGCTGCCCCCCCGCCATCCCCTTCGATCAAGCCCTCCCATCCGAGCAGCTGTAGGGCGTCCTCGCTCCCCATAGCCAAGGATTGTCCCAGGGCGTCCCGCATCAATTCGGCCTCCCCCAGGCCCCGGGCTACCCATCCCAACCGATCCCAAACGGCGCGTACCTCTTCGGCCGGGGCACTGTCCTGGATCCGCGAAAGGTGCTCGCGTACACAGGCGATCGCTTCCTGGCCCTTGCCCATGCGCAGCTGACTACCCGAAACACAAATCATACTCCAGGTGGCTTGGGCTCGGGCGTGCATGGCCTGGGCCATGTGCTCGGCGGAACGCCCCCGGAACGAGGCCATATCCTCCATGAAAAATCCGTAAGCCGCCTTCTGGAGTTCGGGCAAATCGCTCTCCGAACCGGCCAACAGGTCCCGATGAACCCGTTCCGCACGCACCTGACCCGCAGCGCTATCACGCCACCTTGTCAGGATCTCGTCAGCATCCTGCACGGCCCCGGGCAGGAGCGCCGCGCAGCATGCCAATGCCCATGCTCCTAGGCCAGCCATTCGACCTTGCCGGTACCTTCGCGCACTTCCCCTAGGGCAAAGACCGTTTCTCCAGCATCTTTCAAGTGCTGGGTCACGTGTTCCACATGCTCGTCATCGACCAAAAGCACCAGTCCGACCCCCATGTTAAAGACGCGATGGGATTCTGCATCGTCAATGCATGCCTCGTCGCACAGCCACTGGAAGAGCGGCGGCGTGACCCAGGAATCCTTGTCGATGAATGCGTCGTGGTCACCGAGCACACGGGGAAGGTTGTCCAGCAACCCGCCTCCAGTGATGTGCGCCAATGCGGCGACCTTGCTCTCTTCCAAGAGCGGCATGACAGGATTGAGATAGCTGCGATGGGGAGCTAGCAAGGCCTCCGCCACCGTGATCTCACCACCGAGGGCCTCAGGCTTGTCGTGAACCGTCAAACCCAAGCGCTCGAAAATGACCTTTCGTGCCAGGGAATAACCGTTGGTATGCAAGCCATCCGACGCCAGCCCGATCAGTTTCTGGCCCGCCCTCACGCGGGAGCCGTCGAGCAGCTGTTTCCGGGGAACGCTGCCCACGATGAATCCCACCAGGTCGAAGTCTCCCTTGGCATACAGCCCGGGCATTTCGGCGGTCTCGCCACCCAGCAGGGCCAATCCATTGTCCCGGCAAGCTTCCGCGCATCCGCGGATCAGATCGCTGACCACGTTGGGGTCCAAGGCCCCGGTCCCCACGTAGTCCATGAAAAACAGGGGCTTGGCTCCCTGCACCAAAATATCGTTGATGCAGTGCTGGACCAGGTCGCGGCCCACCGTGTGGTGGATGCCGGCCATCTTGGCCACTTCCAGTTTGGTGCCCACGCCATCCGCGCTGGCCACCAGGATATCACCCTCGCTGCCGACCTTCGCCAGATCGAACAAACCGCCAAAGGAACCCACATCCCCCATCACTCCGGGGGTGAAGCTCTCGCGGATGGCTTGCTTGGAGCGAGCCAGGGTTTCGTCCTGGGCATCGATGTTGACTCCAGCGTCCTTGTAGTGAATCGGTGTTTTTTCGCCCATGGTGGCACTGCGCGGGGGGTGGGTAATCGCAGGTAGGTGGGGATGGATCCCCAGGGAGGTTGCATGAGCCCCTTGCGGGGGTTTTGAGCTGCCAGCATAGCGCCTGGAGCCACGGGAATCTCCGTTTTCACGGATGCGAGAGCCCAAAAGACGCACGCTATTCTTTCAATGCTCTGAGAAGTGGGCTGCTAGACTATGCGGCCCGGCCCCGGTCGGGTTTTCCATATGGCTCGCCTACGAATTCTTGTGCTCGGAAGCACCGGTTCCATCGGAACCCAAACCCTGGATTTGGTCCGTCTGGACCCCGGGCATTTTGAAGTGGTCGGCCTTTCCGCCCATGGCAGCGCCGACGCCCTCCTGACCCAAGTCCAGGAATTCCAACCGCGTTATGTGGCCCTAGCGGACGAATCCCAGGCCAGCGGGCTCGAGGACCAACTTCCCTCCACGACCACCCTTTTCCGGGGCCCGGATGCCAACCTGGAAATGATCGAGGCCTCGACATTCGATTTGGCCGTGCATGGCATCGTTGGAGCTGCCGGCCTACGGCCCAGTGTGGCCGTACTCAAGACAGGAGCTCGATTGGCCCTGGCCAACAAGGAATCGCTGGTGCTCGGCGGCGAACTGCTCCTGGACCTTGCCAGGCGGATGGGCACGGTGATCATTCCCGTGGACTCCGAGCATTGCGCCGTGCATCAATGCCTGCGCGGGGAAGACCCGTCCACCATTCGCCAGGTCATCCTCACCGCAAGTGGGGGCCCGTTCCGGGGCAAGTCCCGCGAAGAGCTGCGTACGGTCACCCGCGAACAAGCCCTCCAGCACCCCACCTGGGACATGGGCCAACGGATCACCATCGGATCGGCCACGCTCATGAACAAGGCCTTGGAGATCATCGAACTCCACCACCTGTTCGGCCTGCCCGCCGAAAAGATCCAAGTGGCGGTTCACCCCCAATCCGTGGTTCACTCCATGGTGGAGTTCGTAGATGGGTCCGTAATGGCCCAGATGGGCCCGCCCGACATGCGCGGTCCCATCCACTTCGCCCTGCACTACCCCGACCGGGCGCCGGCTCCCGCACAGAAGGGCTTCAGCCTGGAACTTTTTTCCAACCTGACCTTCGAAGCTCCCGATCGTGGGAGTTTTCCTGCACTGGATATGGGATATGAATGCGTGAGCCAGGGTGGAACCTCGGGGGCCGTGCTCAATGCATCCGATGAAGTGGCGGTTGGGGCTTTCCTGGAAGGCCGCATTCCTTTCCACGCCATGGGTGAACTGTGCGCGGAAGCCCTCGCCGCTCGAACCGAATCCTCGATCGATGTGGAGTCGCTCCTGGCCGCCGATGGCTGGGCCCGAAAATTCACCGAAGATCGTATTCAAACCAAGTACTCCGGACCCAACGCCGCGCGCCTATAAGCGCCCGAAACCCGTGCCCCCGGGGGCGCGACGCCCGTACGACACACAATGAGTCCTGAAATCCTAAGAACGCTACAGGTGGCCCTCGGCATAGGCATGGTCATCTTCGTCCACGAGATGGGCCACTACCTGGCAGCCCGATTCTGCAAGGTGCAGGTTGAGGTGTTCAGCCTTGGCTTTGGACCCAAGGTCCTGGGATTTCGCCGCAAGGGAACCCTATACCAGCTCGCCCTGATCCCGTTTGGCGGCTACGTACGCATGAAAGGGGAGTACGGACCCGAGGATGGCTCCGCTCCCGACCCGGACAGTTTGCCCTCAAAGAGCGTACCCCAGCGGTTCCTGATCTATGCGGGTGGCGTCATCATGAACGTCATCTTCGCGCTGGTTTGCTTCCCTATCGTGTACCACTACGGCTTGCCCGCCATTGCCCCGGTGGTCGGACAAACCGCACCGGGCTCCCCCGCCTGGCTCGAACGAATCCCCCTGGGCACCAAGATTCTGAAAGTCGGCGGTCGACCGGTTTACGACTTCATGAGCATTCCGGGCGAAGTGGCCATCCACGGTTCGAATCCCGTGCGATTCGAAATGCTTTACCCCGGCGACACCAACCCCAGGGAAGTGGTACTCGATCCGGTCAAGGATGAAACCAATGGGTTCTATCGGGTGGGTATCGCCCCGCTCGGCGACCCCGATTGGGCGGTCGCGGTCCATCCTGGAGGCCCCGCCTACCAAGCAGGTTTGCGCGACGGCGACCGGGTGGTCGAAGTGTTGGGTTCGCTGAAAGGCCAATCCCCTGGCGTATCGCTGTCCCCCCATTTTGCGGAAGGTACGGCCATGGGCCTGCGCGTTCGGCGCAATACTCCCGAGGGAGCGGACGCCATCGTGGAGACCCTGCAAATCGACCCCCGCTGGCAAACTGCTGAATCCGGCCGGAAGGTCTTCGGAATCGAACCGCCCAGCCACGTGGTGCACGCGGTCAGGGATTCGGAAGCGATCCGCGCCCTGGGGCTCAAGAAAGGCGACCGCATCATCGAAGCTGCAGGCCGGGACATCCTGCGCAGTTCGGACCTTCCCCTAGCCCTACGCTCCGCCCCCAACACGAACCTGCGCATGCTTGTTCTGCGGGAGGGCGCGCGCCTGCCCCTGAACCTGAGCACCTTCCACCAGGACCTGGCCGCCGATTTACTGGCCGACATCGCCTTGCAACAGGACTTGGAGTCCACCACCGTCTTGGTGCGCCCCAAAAGTGCCGCATTCGAGGCTGGCCTGCGAACCGGCGACACGATCCTGACCCTTTGGGGCCAGGAAGTGCAGGGTTGGGAGGATATTCAAAACCTGGCGGCATCGGCCTCCACCCAGGACAAGCCTCTCCAGTTTGACATCCGCCGGGAAGGAACGCAGGGCCCGCTGAGCTTCACCGCAACCGCCTCCCTGCCCACATCCCTGGATTACGGTTTCGGATTCCGTTCGGGAACCTACACCTTCCAGACCGATGGCATCGGGCAAGCCGTGGCCATGGGCGGGCGCTCGTCCCTGCGCATGCTACGCGAGGCGGGCATGACCCTACGGCAGATGTTCCGCCAGGAGATCAGCCCCAAGAACTTGGGCGGCATTGTTACGATTAGCAAAGTGAGCTACCAGGCCTCCTCCATGGGCTGGACCAAGTTGCTCTTCTTCCTTTGCATGCTGAGCGTGAACCTGGCATTCCTCAACGTGCTACCGATTCCGCTCTTGGACGGGGGTCACCTGTTCTTTGTCCTGGTCGAAGGCATCAAGGGC
>JARGOW010000303.1 GCA_029212955.1 Planctomycetota bacterium
CAAGCACTTCTGCGCGAGCACGATCTCGCCCATGCGCCCCCCATTCATGCAGCGCTCCAAATGATTGACCAGGGCTGGGATGGTGCGCGGATCGCCCAGTCGGCCCAGGGCCTGGAGCACATCCTTGCGCACGCCATCGTCCTCGTCCGCCAGGGCCCGCACGATGGGACGCGAGCAGTCCGCCATATCCGAAGGTGTGCTGCGGCCCCAGGAGGCCAGCGCCAAGGCGCTCTGGCTGCGCACGATCCAATCCTCGTCGTTCTCCAAACACTCGGCCAGGGCCGTGCGCACCACCTCGGTGGTCATGTTCGCGGGGATGCGTTGAAACGCGATTTCCCCCAGGGTCCGAGAGGCCCTGCGGCGCGCCACCGGCGAGTCCTTGCGGGCCAATTGCGCCAGCAGCGGATCCACCGAAGGGCCCCCGATTTCCACCAGCAGGTCCTCCACCGCCACGGGGCCCAAGCCCGACCCGAGCACCAAGACCTCGGACAGGGCATGGGTGCTCGCCGCTCCCAGGTCCACCAACTCCAGGCGCGCGCGCTCCAGGGATGTGGGTTGTCCCGGAGGCCCCGAAAGCACACGCCCCGAGGACAATTCTCCGAGCACCACGCCGATCAGGTTTTCCACCAGAAAGCGGGTCGTATCCGGGTCGGCCAATGCCGCTTCGCGCAGCATGGGATAGCGCGAATCCTTGAGCAGCCAGGCCTTCCAAAGTTTCGAGTAGGACTCGGGCAGATCCCCCAGGCGCTTGCGGTTTTCCACCGGCGGCTTCTTTGCGGCGCCCGCCCCGCTTTGACAGGCGGGCAAGGACGCGGCGATCAAAAGCGCACCCAGCGGGGTCCATAGGGAACGGTTCATGGGCGCAATACCTCCGCGTAGTGGGCTTCGAAGCGTTCCGCGGCCTCGGACCAGGAACAAAGATCGGGGGATTTGGGATCCAACCCACCCAGGGCTTGGGGGTCGGACAAAACGTGGGCCAACCGTTCGGCCAGTGCTTTGGCGTTCCCCATGGCGAAGTGCCAGCCATCGCGGCCCTCCTGCACCAATTCCGCCATGCCCCCCAAATCGGAGACCAGGCAGGGCACGCCCAAAGCCAGGGCCTCATGCAGAACCAGGGGACGGTTCTCAAACCAAAGGCTGGGCATCACCAGGAGGTCCGTGTTCGCCAAGCGCTCGGCCACCTGCTCGCGGGAGAGGCGTCCTGTCAATTCCACGTGGTACTCGCTGGCCTTTTCTCCCAGGCTTTCCGCGTAGGCGGGCGCGTGCTGCAGGGGTCCACAGATACTGAGTTCGCCGGCCTGACGCAGTTCCTTGGGCAGCAAGGACCAGGCTTCCATCAAAAGGTGTGGGCCCTTGATCGGAATGACCGTGCCCACAAAAGTGATCCGCAAGCGACGGTCCTTGCGATCCGCTTGCGACGGCGTTTTCCCCTGGGCCTCTCCCAGAAACTGTTCCTCGTTCACGCCGGTGGGACAAAGGAAAACCCGTTCCTCGGGCAGACCAAAACGCTTCATGCGATCTGCCAGGAATTGCGAAGGGCAAAGGAAACGGTCCACATGGCCGGTGACCGCTTCGAGCAATTCACCCCGACGGTGCTCGGCCAGGCGTGTGTAGAGTGCGACCTGTTCCGGCCCAGCTTCGGGGGGAGCCTGCCCCTCTCCGCGAACGGTCGATGCACTGCCGGACGAACTTCCCGCCGAAGCCATGCGCCGGGCCAAGGGCCCCAAGTCCAAACCTGTCGCGGCGTGTACGCGTCCCAACCCCCGGCCCACGCGCCGCTGCAAATCGCTCTGACGCCAGGTGAAGTGGGGCAGGCACGAACCGCACTTCTTCGTGTCCACTCGCTCACACACCGTGCCATCCACGTTGACCAACTGGCCCATGGAACCGCACTCCAGGTAGTAGTCGTGGGGCGTGAACAGCACGGCGGATGCATGCTTCTTGGCCAGGGGCAGGCAACCCTTGGACAGGTACATCAAGTGGTGGAAATGCACCACCTCCGGTTGGAATTCCAGGAGGGCTTCCTCGAAGCGCGCGTCGACCCCCGGATGGTCCCAGGTGTCCTTGAATTCGGTGTGGAATAGGTTGTTGTTGAGCTCAAAGACGGGGATGCCCTTGTAACTCTTCCGACGCAGCTCCATGTCGCGCCGCCCCACGCTCTTGCCCGTGTGGAACACGCACACCTGATGCCCACGGGATTGCAGCCCCTGGGCCAATTCCGCCGTGAACACCTCCACCCCCGCCGAGTGGTTGGGTGGGAAAAGGTGGCTGACGAGGAGGATGCGCATGGGGAATTCGCCCGCGGGCGGTCGGCCTACTGACCGGCGCCGACCGGTTCGGCGGGTAGTGTACCCGCTTCGTCCCCATCGGTTTCGCCCTGGCCCTCGGGGGCAGGCTCCGCGGGCACCCCGCCTTCCACGCGAACCTTCAAGCCGTCCAAGCTCTGCTGCAGGGCAGGCCCCACGGCCTTGTCGGCGATCAGGGAGAAGTAGCGCCGCCACGGCGAGGCCATTTCGCCACCGTGGACGAAGATCACTTTTGGGCCAGCCTCATGGTCCTGAAAGAGACTGTCCCCGCCGGACTCCACCCGTCCCCCGTCCAATTGCAGGAGGTAGGAAATGCCCCAATTGGGATCGCTGGTCAAGACTTCCAGGCGGGCGGGTTTGCTCTCCAGATCCTTGCCCCAGTACCAGATCGCTCCGGCGCCAGCATCGGGTCCTTCATACCGGGATTCCACCGAATCGGCGGCCTC
Organism: Planctomycetota bacterium; assembly: GCA_029212955.1. Lineage (GTDB taxonomy): Bacteria > Planctomycetota > UBA1135 > UBA1135 > NORP259. Next base: position 2,753 of record JARGOW010000303.1, read on the forward strand.
ACCTCCAGGCACGAATGCGGACCATTTCCTCCAGGTGGTCACATCCTGCAGCTGGGCGTGGATCTCGGCCCGGGGTGCGTCGATGACGACCTCGCGTGTGATCTCGTAGGACTGGGGCAGGAAAAAGCCCACCAGGTAGGCGATCAAACCCAACGCCACGATTCCGAATACAAACTTCATAGCCATGATGCCCGCGATCCTATCCCACCAGCCTCGGCAGATACAGCATCAGCCCCCCAACCACAAATTTTTGACCGGTGGCCATCCGGTACCGCATGGCCTACAACGGGATATGCCGGGCCAGGCCCCACCAGGCCCGCAGGATTTTATCCAGCACGCCCACCACCGCTTTCATGAACCCCTTCTGGGCCGCCCCGGGGGTCACGGTCAAGGGCCCGCCCATGAGCAGCTTGCGGTCGTTCACCACCGCCACCTTCGACAGGGCTCGGTTCTTCGCAAAGGACTCGGGCAGCAGCTTCATAAACGACATCTTGCCGCCAAACCAGGACCCCAACGCGCCCTGCTTCAGCGCGAACGCCAGCCAAAAAACCTCGTACACGCACAACCCCGGCGAAGCCAGCAACAAGGTACGCAGGCGATAGGTACGCAGCAAGTACAACCAGCGGTTGCGGGAGTGATAGTACACGCGCCGATCGGGGTACTCCGAACCATCCCGGGAGGACAGTCCTTGGGTTCCCTCATCGTGCAAGACGATGGCATCGGCCACGCTCACAAAGCGATGCCCCATGCGGCGCAGACGCATGGAAAGGTCCAGGTCCTCGAACCAGAAGAAGTACGTTTCGTCGTAGCCGCCTATCTCCAAGATGGACTGGGCATCGACCAATAGGCAAACGGCGATGGCCACGTCCACTTCGGCCACGCGCTCGCCTTCGGCTTCGGCCAGCGGCCGATAAAAGTTGCGCAGGCAAATCAAGCCAGCGTAGTGCAGGGATCCACCATCGTAGTGCACGCGTTCCCGGTCCGCGGTAAACACCGACCGGGGTTGGATCACCGTGGCCCTGCGCCCTTCCGCATCCTCCGAGGCCGCGGCTTCCACCAGCTTGGCCACCATGCCCGGCGTCACGAAGGCGTCGTTGTCCAGGGTAAGCACCCAGCGATTGCGAGCGGCCCGATAGCCCGCATTGCGCGCGTCCGTCGGCCCGTTGTTTGTCCCCATCTCCAGGATCTTGACCGTGGGATAGGTTTCCCGCAGGAACTCCACACCGCCGTCGGTGGAATCGTTGTCCACCACGAGGATCTCATCGAACACATCCCCTTCCTCCACGAGCGCGCCCACGCAGCGCTCCAGGTAGGCCATGCCGTTGTAATTGCAGACCACCGCGGAGATGCGGCCAAGTTCGGGCAAGGGGTGGTTGGCCATCAATCCAGGGGCAGTTCGAAGTCTGGAGACTTCACCTGCTTGCGACGCTTCAAACAGTAGGGCACGTTGGCCAGGACGCTGAAGGCCGCCTTGGAAATCACCCACCACGCGCCGGGCGTCTCCCGGATGGAACGGCCAATGCCGATCGTGCCCGTGGCGTCCGAGATTTCGCCGCTGGTCTCCTGGGATCCGGAACGCAAGAGCACCTTGCGGACCACCTGGAACGGCATTCGAGCCAGGTCCCTGGCGGGCGCGTACTTGAGCATGGACAACCAGGCATTGCGCGCGTGGAAGTACAGACTGCGCTTGCCCATTTTGATGCCGAAGGGCGTCTTGTGGTAGGCCACCGCAGACGGGTATTGCAGGACCCGATAGCCCAAGTTCAGGAAGCGACAGGTGAGGTCCCGCTCGTTGCCGTAGATGAACAGGCGTTCGTCGTAGCCGCCCGCTTCACTCAGCGCCTGGGTGCGCGCCAAACTAGCGCAGCCCCGGAAGGTGCTCATGTAGCGCTCGGTGTTGATCTCGGCCGAGTTCTTGTACTCCTCGGGCATGCCCGGCTCCACGATCTTGGTCGAAACCACCGCGGTGCTCGCCGGCTCCTCCAGCATGCGGGCCTTGCTCAGGGCCAGCCAGTTGGCCGGCAACACCACGTCGTCGTCCAGAATCGCCGTGGTCTCCGTCAAGGCGCAGGAGAAACCGATGTTGAAGGTCTCGCAGGCCCCGTAATCGGAGTTGGGCATGACCACCAATCGCACGTTCGGAAACTGATCGCGCAGGCGAGTGGCCGTGTCGTCGCTGGACTGGTTGTCCACGACCACGATGTCGTCAAAGGGTTCCACCTGGGCCTGCAGGGCCTCCAGGTTGGCGCACACGTCCTCGGCCTTATTCCAGGTGGAAACCACGGCGGTGGCGGTGGGCGCTCCGGCGGCGGGCTGCATACGCTTGCGCCATTTCTGCAGGGCGCGTTTGGAATCCAGGGGCCGGTTGCGCACGGGGTTGGAGCGCGTGCACTCGCGCAGCATGTGCACCTGGCGGCTCGGGCCCAGGCTCAGGGCGGAGAGCGCCGCCCAGCAAAGGGCGTTGCGATCTTGCAGGGCCTCGCGGCCGCGGCTCTCGTCGGCGGAAGGCACCAACACACAATCGGGATTGCTAGCTGTCAGTTGCTCGCGCAGGGTCGAGACCAGGGCGGGTTCGGCACACAGGGAGTCCACTTCCCA
>JARGOW010000304.1 GCA_029212955.1 Planctomycetota bacterium
GTACGCACCTCCAGGTGCTGACCTGCAATGCCCTGCCGCAGGACACGACTTGAGGACAAGCGCGCCTCCCCGGGCAACAGGTCCTCGGCCAATTCCTGCAGATGGCCCAGTCCAAATTGAGGCTTGCCCATGTCCAGCAACCCCGCCAGGAACATGTCCCCCGCCATTCCCCCAAAAGGGTCCAACCAAAGTTCCACGGCGCCCAATCCCAGATCCAAGCCAGGGCCGGGGTGGGTGCTCTCTGAGGGCTCCACCAGGTCGCTCCCCACGTGCTGCGGCACTTCGGAATGACTGTGGCTTGCACCGAGGACCGGGGACGACAATGGAGTGGGGTCAGAATGGGGTGCCATGTTTAGCTCTCAAAAATCGGTCGAATGCGCGCGCAGATTGGCTTCGTTGGAAACAAGTTACGCTCCGGCTATCCCGGGTCAAGCAAAACGCACCGCCCGGGCAAGGACCAGTGCGCCAACCTTCCTGGCACCACCGGCTCTGAGTATCCGAGCACAGGCTCGCAGGGTTGCCCCGCTGGTGTATACGTCGTCCACCAGATAGACATTCCTGCCCTGCACACGGTCGATGGCCTCCGGGTGAAGGCCGAAAGCCTCCGATACATTGGGGGCCCTCCCCCGGCTGTGCAAAGAACCCTGGGCCACCGTGGACCTGCGCCTGTACAAGGCCTGGCTCCACGGAGCGCCGGCTCCCTGGGAAACCGCCCGCGCCAACAGGGCGGCCTGGTCATACCCCCGGTGCAAACGCCGCCAGAAGTACAGGGGCACGGGGACCAACACGAATTGGGATCCCAAATTTCCAGACACCTTGAGACGCTCGGCCAGTAGGGCTCCCAGGGGTTGGCTCAAATCCGGTCGCCCCCCATGCTTCAAAGCCAGGATCCAAGACTTCCAATCAGATCGAGCCCCATAATCACCCAACGCCAAAACCTGGGCCAACCCAGAGGAGTTCGTCACGCAATCCGCGCACGATTGTCCGCGTGCAATCCCCTCGGGCAGACGTTGGGCGCAACGCCCGCAACGGGGCTCCATGCATACCATCCACGGGTGCTCTGCGCATGGGGCCTGGCCGCCGCACAATTCGCACAGGGCCGGGTAAACCCAGGGCACAAACCTCCGGACTCCCCACCGAATCTTCCCTTGAACGTCCATCGACCCTAGAGACTGGGGCTGCGGCCCAGGGTGTCACACCAAAACAAAAAAATGGAGCCCATGGGCTCCATCCTGTTCGTTGGGTGGTCGGCTTTCAGCCGGTCGACGGGGCGCTAATAGGCCTCCTCGGCCTCACCACTTTCCAAGTCGTCCACGTCGGGGAAGCGCGCCGAACGCGGTGCGGGCCGCGGAAGATTCGCTGCGTCGCGCAACTTGGCGGCGTAGGTGGCCACGGTATCGTTCACGCTCGGCTCCACGCCAAACAGCTCTCCAACCTCGCGGGCCAGGGCTCCTTCGCTTTCGAAACTTCCTTCGTGCTCGGTAAAGTACTCACGCACATAACGGCGGAAAGCCCAAAGCGACCACCACCATCCACCGACCAACATGGCTACGACCACGAAGACGATGGCGCCCACCCAGGCCATGTTCAGGGGCTCGGCCCCGGGCGGCAAGCTGGCAAAGTGCCCAACCAACTGCATGCCGAATCCGATGAGCAAAAACGCAAACCCCAACACCACCTGCAAACGGTTGTACACATACTCGCGCACGGACTGGAGACGCCCCGACTTGCGGCCGAAGTAACGGGCCACCAGGCGGCGGGGATGCTCGAGCAGTGTGGCGCTGGCGATCAGGAAAGCACCGAGCATCGCGGTTACGATGCCCAGGCTGGTCCAATCAGGATTCGAGAAGACGCCAGCGTCGGAGGTGATTGCAGCTAGGGGAAGCATAGATCCAAACTAGAGCTTGTCCGGGCCCGGGGCAAGGGGTCCCGTCGGGGCGGATTCGCACTTTCTTGCAAGTGCCCCAGAAACGAGTCCGAAGCCCCTGACCTACTCCGGGGACACTCTAGGCCCTGAATGGAGGTAAAGTGGGCTCCACGGGGCTCCGCTGGGCGGATCCCAGCGACTGCGGCCCTTTCGAGCCCCCTCCCACCTCTCGGTGATCCAGATTCCCAACATGCGATGGGGGGGCTCAAAGGCCTCGTAAAAGCCCCGCAGCCAGGGGCCCATGTCCATTTCAACCCCTTGGACTCCATTCAACCGGTCGGAAATGGCCCGGGGATAGCGCCCCTCACGTATGCGCTGCTCCATTCCCTCCACAACCTGCCGCCCCCAAGCCCCATCGCCCGAAGCAGAAAGGTCGAACAGGGCCATCCAGTGGATACCGGATTCGATTCCTTGGCGTTCGAGCAGGTAGCCATGACCCGGCGCCAGAACGGGGCCGGAACGACTTGCCACGTCGATCTCCAGAACCTCGCAGGCGGCCGTGTATTCCGAGGTGGGAACCCAGGTTCGGGGGTCGTAGGCGAGCAAGCCCAGCTGCAAAACGCACGCCCCCATGACCCAGGAGCCCATTCGAGGCCAGGCGTATCCGCCCAGACTCAGGTATCCGCCCGCGAATATCACCCCCACGGCCGCGATCAACAGGGCCGGCAGATTCACGTTGTCGTAGGCCCCCGCATGCACCGCCCCCATCACAAAAACTGCAGTCCACCCCACAAGGAGCGCCACCAACATGGGAGCGTCCCCATGGCCCGGATGGGACTTGCGGGCCATCTTGGTGAGCACCCAGAAAGCCAACAATGCGCCGGGGGCCACGCTGACGAGCAAAGGCAGCATGTGATCCAGGGACCATCCCATGGGGTGACCGGCCAGCACCTCGAAGATGTAGAAATAGGCCCAATCCCCAAACATCGTGGGAATCCACAGGAAGCAAGCCACGGCTCCGAACAGCAGGGTTCCCCAAAGCTCGGCCACGCCGGGTTTGCGCTGCCAGGTATAGGCGACCGCGCATAGGAGCCCCATGGGCCAACCGATTTGCTTGGCCAGGCCTGCCAGCAGGAATAGAACCCCTGCGGCGATGGCCCGCTTGCGGCCGCCTTCGCCCCAAAGGCAGCAGGCCCCTGCCAGATGGAGGAATAGGGCCCATCCGTCGGACCGGGCCACGTCATACCAACCGCCACCAAAAGCAAAGCCTCCGGCCCAAACCGCCAGACCCATGGCGAGCCAAATCCGTGCCACCCCCTGACGACGGGCAAGCCACCACAGGCACCCCGCCACGCCCACATACCCCACCAGGGCCAGTATCCGGGGCCCCGCAAAGGACCAAGCATCCCCCGGTAAAAGAGACATCATCCAGGGAAAAAGGGGCGGATAGGGAAACGGCGTAAAATCGGGGCTGGGAGCCCCATAGAGGTCCAAACCGCGGCGAATCTGGTTGGCGTGCTGCAGCATTCCTCCTTCCATCCACTCCAAAGCGAAAGGATAAAGCAGACGCTGGGACACAACCCAGAAAAGGCTGCCGATGGACCAAGTGATCAGGGCTATGGCCATGGCCCTCAAGGTTTTCCCGGTCGACATGCGCACCATCCTATCCTCACAACAGGGCATTTTCGGGTCCCAATCCGATCCAGTCCCCAGGCTCTTGGCCCCAAAACCGAGTTTGCCCGGCCCCTCGCCCTCCAGGTGATAGGTTTCTGTAGCCAGCCAGCCCCCCATCATGTCTTTTCGATCCAAGCTCTTCCATTACGTGCACCCCGAGCGCGTAGCCGCCTACGAGGCCTTTTCAGGCCCCGCCCCCGCCTTCCCCATGGGAAATCAGGGAGCCATGCTTCGTGAAGCACCCTGGCAAGCGGGCCTCCGCTTCGCCCAGGAACACGGGGATCTGACCCTTATCTGGATCAAGAGCAGGCCGGTCCTTCTCGCTAGTAGCCCGCGCCTTGCCCAGGCCGTGCTCCAGGGCTCCGACGCCTTCCAGCATGAGTCCACCGGCCGATTGCTTGGAACCAGCAGCCTCAATGGCGATCACCGGGACCCCTCCGATCTAGGCCGTGGGGATGCCTTCCATTCCGACTCCCCGCCCCTATCCCTTTTGTCCACACCGTGGATCGAAGAATGGCTGGAAGCCCAACTGCCCGCCCTGCAGTCCTACTTCGCAGAACGCGCCACCGCTTTCGCGAAAGAGACCATGGGCTCCTCCCTGCCGCTGCACGCCAGCATGCTACGCGTGGTCTTCGCCGCCCTGACCCGTATGACCCTGGGCCAGGAGCTCTCCCACCAGAGCTTCGAAGACCTGCTGGAAATGACCCTGGGAACCGATCGCAAGTCCCTGGGGTTCGAAAAGGCCGAAAAGGCGGAACACCTCAAGGACGATCCAAAAACCCGATTGCTCAAGGCCATCGCCACGCGTATCGCCCAGGCGCGGCGCTACCCCGAGGAGGACCGCACGGACCTGATCGGCCACCTGCTCAAGGAGCGATACGCCCTGGAGGAAGATCAGTGGGCCGCCGCCCTCCTGCAAATTCTCATCAGTGGCTGCCAACCCATCGCGGCCAGCTTGACCAGCACCTTCCATCTGCTGACCCTGCACACCCCCGAATTGGAGAAGCTCGAATCCGAATTGGCTTCGAGCGATTCGGACCCCTCACCCTACGGCCTGCGCCACATGCCCCAGCTCGACGCGGTCTACCGCGAGAGTCTACGCCTGGCCCCTCCGATCCCCCTCATCGGACGCAGGGTCAAGGACACGCGCAAGGTCGAATTGCACGGACGCACCATCCCCGCGGGAACCGGCGTACTCGTGAACCTGGCTGCCATCCAGCGGCACAAGGACCACTGGAGCCATCCGGACATGTTCAAACCGGAACGCTGGATGCAGGGCCACGAGCCCATCGAAGCCGCGGCCTACCTGCCCGGTGGTGCTGGTGCTTTCGCCTGCCCCGCACAAAACGTTTGCGAAGTCCTCACCAAGCAAATCCTGTTCAGCTGGTTGCGCAATCACACCATCATGGCCGGAGAAGGCCGGGAACAGGGCTACAAAGACCGCCTTGTAAAAGGTATCCGCATCCCCCATTGGGTCGATGCCCGGCTCTACAAGCGCCGCACCACGCCCGCCCAAGAAACGGCCAATACCACCATCCCCACGCCGCCCAAAGAAGCCGCCACGGCGGAACCCAAAACCACCCCGCGCCAACGCCCGGCCCACGTGACCCCCGTCGCGCAACCCCGGCGGTAGCAACAGGTGAGAAGTCGTCGTGACTCCGATCGATGGAGTTGCTTGCGACAAGAACGCCCGCAACGCCTTGGTGGCGCTGCGGGCTTTTGTTTTGGCCCTTGTGCTGCTGGCTGTGGCGGAACTCCTGCGGCGATTATGCATGGGAATTTCAACCCTGAAGAGAAGCGAATCGT